>JAAGZN010000590.1 GCA_024206165.1 Bacteroidota bacterium | reverse complement strand
ATATCTTTGTTTTCCTCTCATAAAGCCATCTTTTATGCAGTTTGCTTTATTGCATTTTGGACATTCTGTCTTTTTCATTACTTCTTTTTATATTTGTGAAGTACTAATTTAATTAATCTCTCTCAGATTAGCAATGCCCAGCAAAATAATATAAATAAGCAAGTTAATAATCTAAAAAATTTCATAATAATATCTTAATTTATGTTTATATCTTATAAATATACACAAATATAATACAATTTGCAATCTTTTTAATATGGGTACTTTCATTGAATATAAACAATTTGTTCTCGATCCTGCATTGTAAATAATAATCTATTAACAACAATCTGAATTTTAAAATATATAAAAGAATATTGATTTATATATAATATTAATAAGATCATGACTATATTTGTTAATAACAATTTAATTAAAAAATTATCAATATATGCTAAATAGACGTCTTATAAGAATAAATATAATGAAATCTTTATATAGTAACTTTATTAGCAAAAAGACTTCTTATGAAATTTTTATTGAAAAATTAAAGTTGATTTCAGGAAATAATTATAGTAATGATTTACAATTATTTGATAAGATTATTAATAATGAAAAACTAAATCAAGAAGATAGGGAAAATAAAAACTTTAATCAAATATCTAATTTAATAGAAGAATTAAAGAAAATAAATAACATAGAAAAAGAAAAATTATTTGAAGTATTGAAATTTCAAGAAAAAGCAATTCTATATAATTATTGCTTCATTATAAATCTAATAATCGAATGGAAAAAAATATCTAAATCTATCTTTCTCAAAATGAAGAAATTTACAACAAATGATACAGAAATTATTGATACTACTAATTTTTTTGAAAATGAAATATTAGTGAAGATAGAAAGTTCTAAGTATTTAAATGAATTATGTTTTAAAAAAACTTTAAATATGTCAAAATATCATAAAGTATTTCAAGAATGGTATAATGAAATATTAAAAAAAGATGGAGGCTTTATAAACTATTGTGATAATAAAGTTTCTGAGAAAGAATTTTTAAATCATTTAATAACAAAAGTAATATTAAAATCCAAAATCATTAATGAATATCTATCTGAAATAGATCCTTTATGGCAATTGACAAACTTTATTGTTAAAAATATGATAATAGAAACAATAAACCATTTTTCATCAGAAGATAATGATTTAGACTCTTTTGAAATTATTAAAAAAGAAGAAGCTGATTTTTTTAATACATTAATAAAAGGAGTTTTAGATAAGTGGGATTATCTTTTGAATATATTCGAAAATAAGATAAAAAACTGGGATTTAAATAGGCTATTTTATATCGATACAATACTGATAATAATGTCAGCATATGAAATTTTGTTTTGTAAACTCCCAGCTAATATTTCTATAAATGAGTATATCGAAATATCTAAAATTTATAGCACACCAAAAAGTAATAAGTTTATTAATGGTGTATTAGATTCTTTTAATAAATACCTCAATGAAAATACCGTAAATTAATATAAATAATATCAAATATCATAAAGAGTTTTTTAAACTAATCAATATTATTATCTTTATATCATAATTTTTTATATTTCAGAATAGAGCTAAATAATATTAAAATGAAAAAGAATAAAAAATTTAGTACAGGCCTTTTTTCAGGTATTTTCATAGGAATATTTGGAGGATTATTATTGAGTCCTAAACAAAGAGAAAAACTAAAAGATACTTTAAGCTATAGAATTAAAAAATTAGCTGGTGGAATTTATAATTTTCTTGGAAGTTTTGCTAACTTAAAAAATCAACCTATTAATATTGCGAAAGAAAGAAGTAAAAAAGTAGTGAATACAACAAAAACAAAGGCAAGTAAAGTTTTAGATGATATTAAAGAAATGACAAAAAAATAAAATATGACGATAATTAATTACTTAATGATAAATGGAATTAATAAACAAACTTTAATGCAATTTGTTTTTATTGCATTTATAATTATAATATTATATTTTTTTTCTATAAGACCCCAAAGAAAAAAATACAATGATCAAAAGAGCTTTTTAGAGAAATTAAAGCCCGGCATGAATATTGTAACAGTTGGAGGAATTCATGGTACTATTTTATCAGTTGACGATAAAACAATTACAATAGAATTAAATGGAAGAGGAACGAATATGGTTATAGAAAAAAATGCAATTTCTGTTGAATCTAGTAATAGATTACAAAATACAAAATGACAGAAAAATGATAACTAAAGATAATCTGAGAATACTATTGTCATGCATGGGTATTGCAATTTTGTTTTGGTTATTAAATGCTCTTGGCCATGATTATACTTCACAGTTAGATTATCCAATAAAAATAATTTATAAATTACCAGCTAAAAAACGAAAAAGAATAAATAAAACACCAAATAAAGTTAAAATAGAAGTTAATGGAAAAGGATGGGATTTATTAAAATTCAAATTTAAAAAGCCTCCATCTATCAAAATAGTTGTTGGCAGGTATCGTAGTAGAAGTTATTTTACTAATTATGAATTAAGAAAGGCCTTTAAAAAGAAGATTGATAATTTTACGGTAAATAAAGTTATTACTCGAAATATAAAAGTTTATGAATAACTTTTATATTTCAGACTATTTACAATATAATTGTTTTAATCTAAAAAATATTATATATTTTTAGATATTGTTTATAAATTTATTACATATATTTAACGTGCTAATTTTATCTAATAAATTGTAATATTATGGCAAGGATAATCATTATTATTGGTATTGTATTGATACTTACTGGTTTATTGTGGAGTATAATTCCAAGTTTAGGACTTGGCAAGCTCCCTGGTGATTTATATTGGAAAAAAAATAATCTTAGTTTTTATATTCCTATAACTACTAGCTTAATTGTTAGTGGAATAATGGGAATAATACTTTGGCTAATAAGAAAATTATAATATCAAAAGTAAAATTTTTAACTTTTATATATCATATTAAAACAATATTAATAAATAAATTTTTTTGATTTTATTTTAAATATTATATTTGTTTAGTTTATTCAAACTATTTAAATTTCTGTGAGTTTTGATTAATTCACTATATTTAAAATTTTAAATATAATCAGTTATTTTATACCTATTTTGATAAATATATTTTCAATTTATAGACTTAATTAACCAAAAACAGTAATAATATTAGTATCCATAGAAGAAAAAAGACAAACTATTACTATAAGGAAGAACCTTATAGAATAAATGAAAAAATTAGAGCTTCAACAGTTCGATTGGTTGGTGAAGGAGTTGAAGCTGGAGTATATTCGATTGAAGATGCTTTAAAAATCTCAAAACAACTTGGGGAAGATTTAGTTGAAATATCCCCTAAAGCGAATCCTCCTGTTTGTAAAGTAATAAATTATTCTAAATTTAGATATCAACAAAAAAAGAAGGAAAAAGAAATAAAAAGTAAAACTCAAAAGACAGTAATTAAAGAAATAAGATTTAGCCCAAATACTGACGGTCATGATTTCGATTTTAAAGTTAGGCATGCAATAAAATTTCTTAAAGATGGAGCAAAATTAAAAGCTCTTTTAAGATTTAGTGGCAGAGAAGTTATGTTTAAAGATAGAGGAGAAGTTATGCTTTTAAAATTTGCTCAAGCTCTTGAAGATTATGGAAAAGTAGAACAAATGCCTAAATTGGAGGGTAAACGTATGACATTACTTATTTCTCCTAAAACAAAAAAGCAATCTTAATTTGTTATTAATCAATTTATTTTTTTATATTTGCTAACTATACAATTCAGTTTGTTGGTGATTATATGTACTATATATAATAGATTGTAATTTTTAATATTTTAATAATGCCAAAAGTAAAGACACATTCAGGTTCAAAAAAGAGATTTAGGCTTACCGGTACTGGTAAAATTAAAAGAAAACATTCTTTTAAAAGACATAATCTTGATAAAAGAACAACTAAGCAAAAACGTGCTTTAACAAAAATGACTTTGGTTCATGACTCAGATGTTCCTAGAATAAAGAAAATGCTTAAGATTTAAGATATTTAAAGATAACAATAAAATAAAATAAAATGCCTAGATCGGTAAATGCAGTTGCCTCAAAAGCAAAAAGGAAAAGAATATTAAAACTAGCCAAAGGTTATTGGGGTAGGAGAAAAAATGTATGGACAATAGCTAAAAATGCTGTTGAAAAAGCTCTTTGTTACTCTTATAGAGATAGAAAAGTTAAAAAGAGAGAGTTTAGAAAACTGTGGATACAACGAATAAATGCTGCTGCTAGAGAACATGGAATGTCTTATTCCCAGTTTATGAATAAATTAAAAGTTAATAATATTGATATTAATAGAAAAGTTTTAGCAGATCTTGCAATGAATGATTCTTCTTCTTTTGAAGCTATTATCAAAAAGATTAGTTAAAAAAAGCCATAGTTAGATATTATGCTATGGCTTTTTTCATAAAATTTGATTTTCTATTTTTATCTATACTCCTAAAAATAATCAGTATTAAAAGTGATATTCTTATTAGAAACATCCACATCTTTAATTTCTGCTTCAAGTTCTTGATTATTTATTTTTATTTTGATAGAACCATTAACAAATAAATCATTTAAGATATTTGCTACTTTCTTAGGATTTTTATCTAAATAGCTAATTACATCTTTTTGAGACCCACTTGTTTTTCCGGGGACCATTGAAAATTTAGCTTTTTCTACCAATTTCTTTAAGTCTCCATAGTTATCCATCATCTTTTGAACATCTTCTAATATGTGTACCGAAAGTTTAAATTCTTTATTCTTCATAACTTTCTTTTTATAATAACCTAAATAACCATCCATATCAGAAACAGTTTTTGACTCTGGAGAATTTTTACAATCAAAAGAGATATTGTCTTTATCAACTACTTTTATATAATGAAGAATAGCATCATTATTAAAATCATCTCCAATATTAAATTTTATCTTCATTGTTATTCTTTGTTTAGAATCTTTTTCTATGTTTTTATCAGCACTAATCAAAACATTAGATAATTCTTTAATAAAGTCGTTATAATCAATTTCAATTTCAGGTGTTAAAGTCGTAGTTTGGGCACCAATAGTAATTTCCGTTGTAGCTCCAGGTTCTCCTGATGCAGAAGTTTCTTTTACTGTCTTTTGTTGATTGGCTGTTTGTTTTACCTGTTTTTTACCTTCTTCTGTTTTATTAGCTACGTCTTTTTTTCCCTTCTGTGTTTTAGCATGAACTTCTTTCTTACCTTGTTTTGTCTTTTCACTTACATCTTTTTTACCTTGTTTTGTTTTTTGATCCACTTCCTTCTTTCCCTTCTGTGTTTTCTTATGAACTTCTTTTTTACCTTGCTTTGTTTTTTCATCTACTTCCATTTTTCCTTTCTCTGTCTTTGCTTGAACTTCTTGCTTACCTTTTTTTGTTTTATTATCTACTTCCATCTTTCCTTTTTCTGTCTTATCCCCAACTTCTTGCTTACCTTTTTTTGTTTTCTCATCTACTTCCATTTTTCCTTTTTCTGCCTTTTCTTGTATTTGTCTTTTACTTTCACTTGTTTTTTCTTTTATTTCTTTCGTCTTTTTATCACCTTCCTTTTTAATTTGAGTATTTGCTTTTTGGGCTTCTTTTCTTATTTTCTCAGTTGCTTTCTGGGTTTCTTTTTCTATTTCACCATCAACACCATCTCCAGCATCCATATTCCTAGAAACAACACTTGAATTATCTCTATTATTACTACTTCCGCAACTAGTCAAAAATAAACTAAGAAAAAAAGCAAATATCACTAATATCCTAAGATTATCAGTAAAATTTTTATTTTTCATAATACTTTTCATGATTTTAAATATTTTAGTTAAACACGTCTATTAATAATTTATATTTAAAAATATTAAAATAAAAGGAATATATATAATTGATAATAATAAATATAAATAAACTAATATTAATAATTATTTTATCATTAATTTATGTTGTATATGAATTATTAAAGAATTAAAGAATTGGATTATTATAATTTAAAATATATTAGAAAAAATTTATGAACAATACAAAATGAAGAAACTATAAATAAAGGAGGCGCTGCAAAAGTCTGGCCTACCTATAAAAAGTTATAAAAAAGGTTTCCTCTCATGAAGTATCTTTTTTAAAATCCATTTTTTAAATTAACGATTCCTGTTATTATTGCCATTTTTATTGCATAGCTCGGT
>JAAGZN010000589.1 GCA_024206165.1 Bacteroidota bacterium | reverse complement strand
CTAAATCAGTAGCATAAAATCTTTCTTTTAATATTTGGATTTTATCTTGAACATCAAGAAATGGAATATATTTTTGAAAACCAGAAAATCTTTTTATTTTTAGCATAATCGATTATGGCTCGATTAATAATTACCCCGGGCTTGGGCAATATGCTTGATTTTTGGGGTAATTTTTCTATTAAATATACCGCTAAATCTTTGTTTTTAACTAAATTTTATTGATTTTTTCTTTTAACGAAACTCCCTATTTAAAGATAATTTGTGATAATGATTATTAATTGTTTTTAGTTTTGTCTTTATCTTCGAATGGAGATGGCTTAAAGTTGATAAATTTTCTTAAAATGAAATTGGGTAATATATATCCTATTTTAATTAACATTCTATAAAAAAATGGAAAGCTAATTAACTGTTTTCCAGCAAAGATTTTTTTTAATACGTAATCTGCAGCATCAGAAGGTTTTACTATAAAGAAAACATCTTTTGGGGATTTTACCATATCTGTTTTCATTGGTCCAGGAAATACAGTTACAAATTTAACATTTGAGTTTAAATATTGTAATCTTAATGATTCAAAAGTATTTGCTATAGCTGCTTTTGTTGCGCAATAAGATGTTAAATTAGGTAAAGGTTGTTTAGCAGCTAGGCTTGATATTCCTACAAATGTTCCTCCATTTTTTAGGCAATATGGTAACCATTGATTTATAAATTCTATTACTCCAAAATAATTGATATCAAAGGTTTTTCGATATTGAGTAATATTTAAATTACCATCTTCTTCATATATTAATTGACCAGCATTTAGAATAAAAAGATTGGGAAGTAATTTTTTGTCTTTAAGCTTATTTGTTATTTCTTGAATCTGTTCTGATTTACTCACATCGCATTTGAAATAATGAAAATTTTCTCCAAGATGTTCTTTTATTTCTTTGAGTTTTTCTGTTCTTCGAGCAATTCCTACGACAATCCATCCTTCATAGATTAATAGATTTGCTAAATTTTTGCCAAATCCTGATGATGCACCTGTTATTAATGCAATTTTATTTTGTGAAGTACCAGAAATTTCCATCCTTTTAATTGTTAATTAAAACATATATAGAGTGAATATAAGATATCCTATTTTATATATAAAATATTTATTACTAAATTTTGAATTAATCAATTATTAAGATTTTTTTATATAGTTATCTATTACTTTATATCTATTATAAAAGAAGGGCGCATATAATTTTCCAAATAATCTATCATAATAGGGGTAATTCCTATATGAAAAATATAAAATAATAGCACTCACAGCTGATAAATAAGTAGATTTACATAATTTAGAACTAAAAAACTTATTTGTGTAATTAGAGATATTTGAAAATTTATTACAAAGGAGGCGCTGCAAAAGTCTGGCCTACCTATAAAAAGTTATAAAAAAGGTTTCCTCTCATGAAGTATCTTTTTTAAAATCCATTTTTTAAATTAACGATTCCTGTTATTATTGCCATTTTTATTGCATAGCTCGGTTT
>JAAGZN010000045.1 GCA_024206165.1 Bacteroidota bacterium | reverse complement strand
TCAGCAGCAAAACTGTTGAATTTATTGGACGCTTGTCAGACCAAAACTACATCAGCAGCAAATTGTGGGATTTATTGGATGCTCGTCCCACCAACACAAAAATTAGCAGCAAAAACTGTTGGAATTATTAGACGCTTGTCCGACCAACGCGACACCAGCAGCAAAAACTGTTGGGCTTATTGGACGCTTGTATGACCAACACGAAAATTAGCAGCAATAACTGTTGGAATAATTGGACGCTTGTCCGACCAACACGAAAATTAGCAGTAAAAACTGTTGGAATTATTGGACGTTTGTCCGACCAACACGAAAATTAGCAGCAAAAAACGGTTGGAATTATTGGACGCTTGTCCGACCAAAACTAAATCAGCAGTAAAACTGTTGGATTTATTGGATGCTCGTCCGACCAACACGACATCAGCAGCAAAACCGTTGGACTTATTGGGCGCTTGTCCAACCGACACGAAATTTAGCAGTAAAAACTGTTGGAATTATTGGACGCTTGTCCGACCAACACGAAAATTAGC
>JAAGZN010000588.1 GCA_024206165.1 Bacteroidota bacterium | reverse complement strand
ATTTCAATAAGTTTATCATTATCCTCTTTCTTCTCATAAGAATTTAGAAATTTAGTTTTGATATTATTTAATCGATTAAAAGTTTCTATATCCAGTTTGTTTTCATTCTTTAGTTTTTCTAAAGTTTTAAATTTTGCTTCCAAATCTATTTTTGAAGACTTGAGATTTTTATTTAATATTTGATCACTTAAAGACCATATTTCAGAAAATAATAGAAGTACTTGCTCAGATTTTTCAGATTTACTTAATTTTAAAATTTCATTTTTATATTGGATTTCGTTATCAACTTCTTCTTTGCTTTTATTTTTATTTAAGCTTTTAATATAGTTATCATTTTGAGCAATTATATTTGTGTTATGTGTATTATCTTTTTCAGAATTGGCGGTATTTTTTGATTCAGAATTATTATTAGTTTCTTGAAGTGAGTTTGGATTATGAGAATTATTATTAACATTACCTTTGTTAGTTTTGGCAGTATTTGAAAAATTATTAATATTCAGCTCATCATCTTCAGTATTTTGTCTATTTCCACAAGTGGATAAAAGAATAAAGCAATAAAAAAACAATAGTATATTCTTTCTTAACATAATTTTATTTTGGTTTTGCAAGCCTAAATATAATCAATTCTTTGATAAATACAAAACATGTTATTAGAATGCTAATACATATAAATTAATCAAAAAGTTTAAGAAAGCCTTAGATGATTAAGCGCATTTAGAGTCTATATTTTTATTTTTTCCTAAACACCAAGCTAATAGGAACTCCTTCAAATCCAAAATGTTTTCTTAATTGATTTTCCAGATAGTTTTTGTAGGGCTGTTTTATGTATTGAGGGAAATTAGAGAAAAAAGCAAAAGTTGGAGTTTTTGTAGGTAGTTGCGTGATATATTTTATCTTTATATATTTTCCTTTGTTTGAAGGAGGAGGATATTTATTTATTATTTCTAACATCACAGAATTTAGTTCTGATGTAGAAATTCTTTTATTTCTTTCACTATAAATATCCAAAGCTTTATTTACTGCTTTATGAATTCTCAATTTATTTAATACAGAGACAAAAATTATAGGGATATATGTAGCGGGTGCCAACTTATCAAGTATTAATTTTTTGAATTCTTTAATTGTCGTATGATCCTTTTCAATAAGGTCCCACTTATTTATTAATAATAAAATACCTTTCTTATTCTTTTGAGCATAAGAAATTATATTTAAATCTTGAGATTCTAAAGATTGTTGAGCATCAACTAATATAATGCAGACATCAGATTCTTGTAAAGCTTTAAGAGACCGCATCACTGAATAAAATTCTATATTTTCATTTACCTTAGCTTTTTTTCTTATACCAGCAGTATCTGTAATTATAAAATTCTTACCAAAAAGGTTGTAAAAACTATTTATAGAATCTCTTGTAGTACCAGCAATAGGAGTAACAATAGTTCTATCATTACCTAATAAAACATTTAAAAAGGAAGATTTTCCTACATTTGGTCTTCCTAAAATTGATATTTTAGGATAATTTTCATTTTCTTCATTTTCTGATTGTGATGGTAATACCTTAACTACTTCATCTAATAATTCGCCTGTACCATAACCGCTAATTGATGATATTGGATAAACATTGCCTAGTCCTAGCTTATAGAAATCATTGGAGTATAGATCGTAATTATAATTATCAGACTTATTTGAAATTAAAAAAATAGGTTTTTTGTTTTTGCGAAGTATATCTGCTATGTCTTGTTCGTGACCAGTAAGTCCTACTTTACTATCTACCATAAAGAGAATAACATCAGCTTCTTTTATTGCAATATGAATTTGTGATTTTATTTCTTTTTCAAATATATCAGCAGAATTATTTACATAACCACCGGTATCTATGATTGTAAAATTTTTTCCATTCCATTCGCAGGTTCCATATTGACGATCTCTTGTAATACCTGGCTCATTTTCTGTTATAGCTTTTCTTTTTTCAACTAGTCGGTTAAAAAAAGTGGATTTTCCTACATTTGGCCTTCCTATGATCGCAATAATACTTGACATAATATCTATCTTGAATTTATTATGTCAATATAATAAATTATAAACTTATATTAATTATATTATGTAATTATTTATATTGAAATGTATCAGAGATGCATATTTTAAAATAAATTAAAGTTATCAAAACTTAAGTTATCACTTTATTTTTTGCTCGCTATTAGCATTAGGCTTTCTCTTCCATCTAATCTAAATTCTTCTAGTATCCTTCTGCTTGTAAAGGTTTTACAAACTTCAATTTCAAATCCTACCTTTTCAAAAACATTTCTTAAAATATCTTCTTCCAAAAAATGAATAAATTCTGGAACATTATTAAGAAGTATATGTTTATTTTTATAATTGTTTGTTATAATTTCTCCAGGCCATGCTAACTTATTAAATTTATTTTGTTCATAAATTGGAATAAGTTCTGCTTTATGTTTTAAATATACAGTACTAGCTGAAATGAAGACTTTTCCTTTATATTTAAGCCAATTATATATATTTTTAACACCGAGTTCTATTTCTTCTCCTTTTAAAAAATGAAATACTTCCGAAGCAAGTATCCCATCCAGCGTGGCATTTTCAATATTTAATTCATTTGGAAATCTTGAAAGATTACACTTTAAATTTTTAAGTAAATTGTTAGGGCAGTTTTGTAATAAAATATCCAAGTGTTCTTTACAGACATCATTAGCTATAACTTTAGCATTTTTTTGGAGAGCGTTAATGGTTCCAAAACCATGAGCAGTTCCAATCTCTAATAAAGCTTTATCTTTAAAAGCAAAATTGATGAATGCTTCAGTAACTTCATTAGGTTCCTTTGATGTAACTCCATGCTTATTCAAAGTTAAAATATATTTATCATATACCTTCATGATTTTAAATATACCCACATATTTCAAAATTAAGAACCAATAGAAAAATATTTTTGGATAATTCTAAATAAATATTAAGAATGGATATTATATAATAATGCAGGAAATTTATTTACTTCAACACCAAATTCTTCTAAGAAAGAAATACCTTCTTCTATATTTATACTTTTGTATTCAGAATAATAGTCTAAAAATATTACTTTTTTAATTCCAGCACCAAAAATAAGTCTTGCACAATTAAGACAAGGTGATAAAGTTACATATAATGTTGACAAATTTAAATCAATATTATTTTTATAAGCAAAAATTATTGCATTTTGTTCAGCATGTAATGCTAAAGAACATCCTCCTTTAACACTTCGTGGACACCCACTTTCAGGCCATTTTGTATCACAGTTATAAGTACCAGATGGTGGACCATTATATCCCGATGATATAACTCTTGTGTCTTTAGTTATTACTGCACCTACTTTTTTCTTTATACAATGTGATCTTGAAGAAATATCAATAGCAAGCTTCATAAATATATGATCAAATTCTAATTTACTAGATTTAGTCATTTAAAAGCTTATTAAAAGATATAAAGAGACATCAAGTAATATTAAAATATTACACGCACTAAAATAATATGTATAATCATAATATGTTACTACTAAATTTGATTATACATAAGAAAGAAATCTCTAATTTTAAAATTAAAAATGGGGGTTTTATAAAAATCCCCCAGATAAAATTTAAAGAAAAGCAAATTATTTCAATTTACTTTTCTTTTCTTGTACATCCTTTCTAACTTCTTGAGCCATATTTTTTAACTCTTGCATACCTTTTCGAACTCTAGTTCCTGCAGCTTTATTATTTTTTTCATAAAACTTTAAGAAATCTTCTGCTAGTTCATTAAGTTTGTTTTGTAATGCATCAAACCTATTCATGTCTTTATTTTTATGTTTCAGTTAAACAATATATTATAACACTAATATAACCTTAAGTGTTTAAAAAAGAAAAAAAAGAGCTTTTTAAAAGAATTTTTTTATATAAAGTTATTTATTAACCTTAAATTAAATCCTTATCTATTCATGTATATTAAAATAAAAATTAAATAAATACAAGTATTTGCCCCAATGATATCTAAATAAAGCTAATCTAGTTTTTCTATATAAAAAAATTTTTTATAAATTTTATCTTTTAAATAATCTTTATTTATATAAAATCTGGCAAGCATAGATCACTTTATAAATTAAAAATCTTTTAAATAATACTTAAAAAACACTTTTTAAATAAGTGATAACTAAAATAAAAAACTTGAAAAAAAGATAAAATAATGTGATAAAAATTATCAAAAATGAAAAAAATGAAAACACTTTTTATGTAATTCTCTGTTAATTATATTATATTGTAAAACAAAACTAAACAATCTTTTTGATGAAAAAAATGAAAAAAAAGTATTTTATAATATTATTTATTTTTACTTCTATTTTATGTTTTTTTATTGGTTATAGAACTGCCATAAAATTTAGATATAATGTTCAAAAAAAAATGTTGCCTCTTGAAATAGCTGATAAATATTCTGTCTATTTTGACCCTCAAATTCATAAAAATCCTTATATAGAAGCTTTTAAGCGATACTTGATATCTACAAAAGAAGAATATTCTAAATATAAAATGGAGACTTTGTTTAATATAGAAACAAAATATTTTATCGAATGGTTTATTAAAAATCAAAAACCAAATTCTAAAATATTAGATATTGGCGGAGCGACTGGCTTACAATGGAAAACATTTAAAGGTTTAGTGGAAGAAAAAAATTTATCTATATTTTTAGTTGAAATTGATAAGAAATCTATTGAAATTGGCAAAAAAAATTATGCTAATGAAAGATTAAAATTATTTCATGTCAGTGAATTAGATAAAATCACACATGAAAATATTGATACTATTTTCATGTGTGAGGTCTATATGCAGATTCCAAATGCGCCTCAAGTTTTTAGAAATTATTTAGATAGATATCCTAATTCCAAAGCTGTAGTGATACATTCTTCTTTTGAGGATAAAATACCTACAAAGATCTTTAGTTTCTTCAAAAAGAATATTCTCCGATTTGTTCCTATTATAGATTGTTTACAAGGAAGAGCAATGACTGATAAAATATTTTATTCAGAAATGGAAAGTGTAAATCTCAAAATAATAAAAGAATATGATATCACTAATTTATCCAAACATTCTAGACCTTTGCGAGGAAAAGTTAAAGCATATATCATAAAAAGAAAAGAAGATATTAAAAGCGTTGAAAATAAATAAAGATTTTATGTTTTCTTTATCCAATATTGAGGATTCAACTTTTGTTGTTTTCTCCAAATCTGAAATTGCAGTTCCGTAATATTTTTCTGATTTGTATAAATTATCCCAATTGGATCCATAGCATTAACAATTTGTCCTACCTTAACTTCTGCAGTTTTTAATTTTGTATATACAGTATGATAATTTCCATGCTTTATAATTACTAATTGTTGCATTCCTGGAACAAAGATTACTGCCTTAATAATACCTTTAAATACGGCATATGCTTTAGCTCCTTTTTCTGTTTGTATATCAATACCTAAATTTTCTAGTTTTGTATTTTTTAAAATAGGGTGGCTAATTGTTCCAAATTTTTGACTTATAAAACCTGATTTAACTGGCCAAGGTAATTTTCCTCTAAATTTAGCAAATTCACCTTTCAATATTTTTAAAATTGGCTTAGCTTTGGTTGACAGTTTGGTTTTTACTTGTTTTTCTTTTTTCTCTTTATTAATATCTTTTAAGATTGTACTTTTTACTAATTTTTCAACTTTTCGTATTGCAGCTTTATTTTCTTTCAATTCTTTTTTTAATTCTACTGTTTTGTGATTTAAAGTTTGTATAGCTTTTAATTGTTCTGTTTTTAGTTTTCCTAGACTTTCTTGCTCTTTATCATATTGAACTAATAATTGCCCTATTTCAACTTTCTTATTTTTAGATTGAATAATTTCAGATTTTAGATTTATTTTTGTGTTTCTTATTTTTAATAAATAATTTCTTCTGAACTCATTATATTGATTTATATATTTTAATTTCATAAACATCTCATTAAAAGATTTGGATGAAAAAATAAATAATATTTTGTCTATTTTATTCAATAATTTTGACCCTTCATAAATTACTTCTTCATATTCCTTTTTATAATTCAATAAGTTTTTGCTTATTCTTGTGATTTTCTTATCTTTTATATTTATTTTTCGATTTAAATTGAATATTTCTTTATTGATAACATTTGTTAAATTTTTCTTATAACTTAATTGTGTATGTATTGCATTTAATTGTCCTAAACTTATCTGTTTTTTTCTTTTTATATCTTTTATGATTTTTTCTATTTGAACAATTTTCTTTTTAAGGCTTCTTTTTTGTTTAATCAAAGAAGTTTTATTTTTTTTTATCGTATTAACATTTGAATTATTACTATTATTTTTTAAAGACAAAAACAATATTAAACATATAAATGAATTGTATAAATTTGATTTCATTGATTAATATATTATTATAAAACTTGACTTAAGCAAGATAGCTTCGAACTTTTATAACAAAAACAGCCTATATATCGCTTCCAATTGAAGAATATCTGATAATCGGTCACTACTCTTTGATATCAAAAGGTTTCAGATACATTTCATCTACGATTAGTATATAATAAATCTTGCGTTATGCAAGTTAATAATTTTCAGGAATTTCAAATGGGAAATCTAATAAATTATCAAAAGTTATCGTCTTTATATTTTTAACTTCTATCTTAAAGGAATTTAAGTTTTTATTATCTCCAAAAAGTATAATTTCAGCTTTTTCATATGGTAATTTACTATTTTCTTTTTTATAAAAATAATACGCAACAAATTTTCTAGATATTTCATTTTGTGAAGCAATTCTCATAACTCTTCCTGATATCCGATCAATATTTGTAATTATCTCATTATTTAAAACTCTTTCTATTAACAAAATATCTCCAATATTTCCATTTAAAATTTGAGACTTTGATATTTGTCTTTGAGCTAAAATTATTTTTTGAATTATCTTTAGATTTATTTTTAAGCCAATTATTTTTTGAAGTTCTTTATATGAATATCTTTTATAATTTTTTTGTTGTTTATCAATTATTACTATCCCAGCTTTATTTATTAAAATTCTCATTATTTCAATTCCAAAAGGTCCTGAAATAGAAATCCAAATTAATTTGTTTTTTTTAATTCTTATTTGAATCTTTCCTTTAGTAAATTTTTTATTTCCTTTTTTGAATTTTATTCTTCCAAAAAACTTTATCAAATTACTATTTTCATTATATGTCTGTTCCTTAACCAATAATTTTTTTTGGCAAGAGAATATCAAGCTAAAATTCCAAAAAAATATCAAGATTAATACTTTATAATTTTTATACTGTATCGAATTGAATCTCTTAGACATACATCGAATATAAATTAAGATTTAATTAATTATTGTATTACTATAGTCTCCTACATTAGCATTAGTAGGTTTACCAATAAAGTTAACATAGCTTCCTAGCATAGCATCATTTAAATTTATATTTTTAATATTACTATTATTTTGTACTACGCTATTTTGTATTCTCGAATCATAAACATTTGTATTTTCTCCAATTGAAACATAAGGGCCAATTACTGAATTATGAATTATTGAATTTTTTCCAATATATACAGGAGGTACTATAATAGAATTATATATTTTAGCATCTAAATTTACAAGTTTGCTGGGCTGATCAATATGATCCAAGATTATTTTATGAGTTTTAATTATTGATTCTTTATTTCCACAATCCATCCATTCTGTAACATTTTTAGTAATCATTTTTTTGCCTTGCTCAATCATCATTAATAGAGCAGTTGTTAACTGATATTCTCCTTGAGTTTTATCTTCTGTTTTTAATAATGTAGAAATTATTGATTTTAAATTTTCACTTTGTTTAAAATAATAAATTCCTATCATAGCATCATTAGAGATATTTATTTGGGGTTTCTCGATAAAATTTTTAATAAAGCCATTTTCATCTAGTTTAACTACTCCAAAAGCTGATGGATTTGGCACTTTTTTTGTCCATACTATACTATCTACATTATTTTCTATTTTTAAATTTGCTTTAAATAATGTATCAGAAAAAATAACTAGTGCTTCTCCCTCCAATAAATCTTTTGCTTGATAAATTGCATGTGCAGTTCCTAAAGGTTCTTCTTGCACATAAATTTTTGGATTAACATCATTTTGCCTTGAAATTTCCAATAATAAGTTGTTTATATCATCGTTTACATCATTAACTATAAATCCAATATTTTTAATTTTTTTATTTAAAGACTTGGTAATCTCTTCTATAATTCTTTGTATTATTGTTTTTCCCGCTATAGGTAATAATGCTTTTGGTTTATTTAAAGTATGAGGTCGTAATCTTTTTCCTTGACCCGCCATTGGTAAAATCAAATTCATATCTTATAATCTTTATTTGAAAGTAATTATATTTACTTGTAAATGCTAATTTGTATTGGATATACTATGTATTAAATTTATACTCCACGTATATCAAGACGTATCTAAAAACGATTATTTTCATACAGATAAGGCCGATTATCAGATATTCTTCAAATGGAAGTAGTACATTGCTTATGAATAATCAAAATTAAAAATAATATTATTTTTAAAAATTATTAGGTATTAAAAATAATAACTATATTTTCTATTAATTTTAAAAATTACCAAATATGATTATTAAAACAGAAGATTTACACAAAACAATTATTGACGATTGCAAGAAAATGTTTAAAAATAAAATGAATGATTATGGCACTTCTTGGTTTATTTTAAGACTTTCTTCTTTAACAGATCAAATTTTGATTAAAGCTCACAGAATTAGGTCTATACAAAAAAAAGGTATTCAAATGATTTCAGATAATCTCGAAGAGGATTTTATAGGTATTATTAATTACAGCATAATGGCTTTAATCAGATTTGATGAAAATGATGAAGATTTTAATATTTCTGAAAAAGAGACTTTCTCAAGATTTGATAAAATAGCTAATGAAATACTAGATCTATTAAAACTAAAAAATCATGATTATGGAGAAGCTTGGCGAAAAATGAGAGTAGCTTCTATGGTCGATATTATTTTGATGAAACTCTTAAGAATTAAGCAATTAGAAGATAATGGAGGTCAAGCTTCCTTTTCTGAAGGTGTTTCCTCTGGATATAAAGACATTATTAACTATTCGGTTTTTTGTTTGATCAAGCTTAAAGAAAAAGCTAATTTAGATATAAATACTATTGAAAATTAATTTATGTCCCATAATAGAAAACAAACAAGAATTGCATCAGTTTTAATTGGTACAAAAGAAAATAAAATTTTATTACAAAAAAGAATTAACACAGGTTATGCGGATGGTCATTGGAGTTTAGTTGCAGGACATGTTGATGAAGGGGAATCTGCATCTAAAGCAATGATAAGAGAAGCTTATGAAGAATGTGGATTAATTTTAGCCCCAGAAGAAATTAGTCATATTGGTGTTGTCCATCATTTTTCAAAACCTCATGATTATATAGGGAGAATCGCTAGTACCCTCTAAAAAGAAATTTTAAGAAAATTAAAGACAAAAATATTAAAGAAAATAATCAAAAGGAAATTTACACAATTATACTTTTTGGAGAACTTTACTTATTTTTATTTTAAATTTAATTTTTGCATTT
>JAAGZN010000587.1 GCA_024206165.1 Bacteroidota bacterium | reverse complement strand
AGAAACCCTCAAAGTAATAAGTTTAAGGCTGTTCCTATGGACAAAACTGTTGTAATAGGTATGTTTACAACGTTTTAGAGCAAACGGAATCGTTTTATTCCATGCGAAAGGTGTACTTTAAAAGAAATTGAGGTGAACACTTATTTTGTGGCTAAGTTTTCACCAAATTACACGGGGAACTATAAGGAACCCTCGAAGTAATAATTTCTAGGCTGTTCTCAAGGACAGAACTGCTGTAATATGTATATTTACAACGTTTTAAAAGAAATGAATTGTTTAATCCACGTAAAAAACGTACTTTATAAGAAATTGAGGTGAACTCTTATTGCGGGGTTAAGTTTCTCTACGTTTCATGGGAAACTATACGAGACCCTCAAAGTAATAAGTTCTTGGCTGTTCCGATGGACAGAACTGTTGTAATACGTATGTTTACAACGTTCTAGAGTAAACGGAATCATTTTATTCCATGCGAAAGGCGTACTTTATAAAAAATTGAGGTGAACTCTTATTGCGGGGCTAAGTTTTCACAAAGTTTCATTGGGAACTATAAGAAACCATCAAAGTAATAAGTTCTAAGCTTTTCCCATGGACAAAACTGTTGTAATACGTAAGTTTACAACGTTTTAGAACAAACGGAATCGTT
>JAAGZN010000586.1 GCA_024206165.1 Bacteroidota bacterium | reverse complement strand
TTAAAATGTCAAATTGATTTAGATAATGATGAAATAATAATAGCTGAACGTACCAAGAAGCAAAGTGATATTTTAAAACAACTTGATTTAGAAATATAAATTTATAAATGTGTAGGGGATATGTGCTGCGGAGTTTAGGTTTATCTTAAATTCATTACTCAAAAATTTAGAATTAGTAAAATTTAATCTTTATGAGATATGAAAATTCCATTTATAAGTAAGATATATTTATTATTCATATTTTTTGAATTAAATTTAGCTTGCAATAAAAATATTGAAAATTTCGCCAATTTAAAGAGAAAACGTCCAAAATTCGATGTTAGTGGTTTTAGTAATCATAGTAATATTCAACCAAAATTAAAGAAAAAAAAGTTACTGAATGAGGCGTTTAGCTTCCTTTAATAATTTTGTATGAATTAGACTCTTACAGCAAGATAAGTTATGCTTCTTATTTAAAAAGCATATAACTAAGTCAAAAATGTTCATCATTTATATCATTTTTTGTTCAATAATATATAAATAGATTGGATTTAGTTATTTTTATTAGGTTGCAAAACGCCTCATTCAGAAAAGTTAAATGAGATTGATAAAATAAACTTAATTAAACAGTTATATCTCCATTTTGATTTAAAACGAAAACAAATAATTATAGATAATAAACAGAAACTTTCAAAAAACAATTCTTCAAAATACTTTGAAGATCATAATGATGAGCCGACTATAATTTTTTTTAAAGAACAATTGGAAGAAGGCTATAAAACTGATAGAGAAACAATTAAAAATTTATTTACAAAAGAATTTCAATGTACAAATAAAGAAACAATTTTAGCAAAGGCATTGATTCAATATAAATCTGGTATTGATACTTTAATAAATTATGATGTAAAGTTTTTTAGTAAAAATGAAGAATCTCTTTTTGATATAATTTTAGAAGATTGTAGTGTGAGTTTAAAAGTTTTAAAATACTTTTATTCAAAACAGAAAGATTAGACTATTAGAAATATAATTTATTATATAAAGCAAAAATCACTAGATAGCCACTTTGATGAGTTAATATATTTGAGTTCGGAGAAAGGGAAATCTGAGATTAATCCACTATACAAATCTCCGGGACCTAACATCTACTCACCAATTCGTCATCGTAAAAACAAGAAATTCATCTTTTTTTTACAAATTGTTTTTTAGATTTAATCATAACTAAAATTGTATTTTTTGTTTATAAAATAATTATTGAAAACTAAAAGTTTCCAACAATCATTTTAATTATTATAATGATAAAAATGATTTTTTATTTTATTAAATTAAGAAGACTTTGACATAGCTGAGTTCTTAATATTAGGCTTTGGTTATTCCTTAAACGCCATCTGGCCTTTATTGCCAAAGTCTTCAAAGGTAAAGGACTATTTTGCAAAATAAGCTTGAAAACTTAAACACCACCATAGTTTTCCTTTACCTCTGCTTTATCTTCTAACTTTAAATAAAGCAAGAAAACAAGCATGGGTAAGATAGCTAGTTTTCCCCATATTTTCATATGAGATAAACGTAAAGAACACCACCAGTTTTTCAATTTTGCAACAGCTCCCTAATTTTTAGGTTTAAAATATTTTCTTAATCAAGAAAATATTATATTACCTTCAAATAAATAGATATGTTTGAATTCTATATTAGGATCATATGTAACCTCATTATTTTCATCGATTATTGTTATAACTTTATTATCTTTTATAATAAATTGATTAATTGGAATATAAGTTTTTTCAAACTTTTTAAAATCAAAAAAATAATCAAAATACATTTTATCTATGTATTTATAAGTTTGTTTAAAATACGAAAACATTAATTCTTGAATTTCTTTAGGTATATTGAGGTTGATATTAGATTCTTTATCCCTTATATAACCATAACATAAAATATTTTTTGTATTGTTATATTCTTTGACTTTATCATAAGTCAGAATTTGTTTATCTAATAAATTAATGATGGAAGGCCTTAATTTTTTTTTATAATTTACATTTTTTAAAAATTTATTACTACACTTGAAGAATAAAAAAACAGTAATTATGTTCAAAAAAAAATATTTAAATTTCATATATTTTCATTTTATGAAGCTATTGTTTTTAGCCGAGTTATCTATTAATTTTAAGTATGGATACTAAAAATAGGTCAAACTTTTCTAGAACCAATTTATTTTGTAGATAAAAGATTGATTATCAGAACAGTTTTAAATGTAGAAAGTATATACCCAAATCTTGAATATCTACATTTTTAATTTTGCATTTCAAAAAATTTAAAAATTTTACCTTAAATTTTTTTGTTATATTTAAAATGCGAATCTTGGGTAAAATTTTTACTCTTACCCAAGAAAACGGTCTATTTAAATCCTCTAAATCTTTTGTTTATGCACCAGGAAGAGCACATAATCCCATGCAAGCTGCCCCATTGGCTGTTAAAACAGCTCCTACACATCCCATCCATATTGGGGTCATTGGAACAAATCCATTACACATTAATAGTAGAATTTGAACAGTAGCAGGGGAGTCTTTTATGCATTCAAAACACAGAACAGGTCCAGCATTGGTTTGAGTAAACAAGTTAATCATTATTAAAGAAACTAATAGCCATTTATACATTGGCAGTTTATTTAATAATGCCCCTGCTCCAAAAGAAGGTCTAAATGATCCTTTTAG
The DNA here is from genome assembly GCA_024206165.1 of Bacteroidota bacterium. GTDB lineage: Bacteria > Bacteroidota > Bacteroidia > Cytophagales > Amoebophilaceae > JAAGZN01. Next base: position 1,247 of record JAAGZN010000586.1, on the reverse strand, counting down.
ATTGACATTTATAATTTGTTCTTTTAAAGGAAAATCTAAAGCGAAATCATACTCATAACCACTCGAATTATATTTGGCAACATCCATTTCAAATGATTTTACATATTTGTTCATAAGAGGATGTTTTAAATAGTATCTATCAGAATTAATTGCAAAATTCTTAACAACTTTAAGAATTCTTTCATAGTTACTTTTAGAACTATTAGTAAATTTGTTTTTTTTAAATTGATTATTATTTTCAGATTTAGTTATTCTTTTTTTATCATATTTAACTATTTGTAAATCTATTGGTTCTGAACCAATGGATTTCATATTACAAATATTAGGTACTTTTGCACATGCAGCAAATAGCAATGCTATTACAGCAAAAATTAATTTTTTAAATTTTAACATAACAATATTTTTTATAATTGAAATAAACAAGAATTATTATATACCTAAATCGAATTTTTTATTTAATAACTAAGCACAAAAGATCTAGAGGATTTTTTGTGCATTTTTAATAATCACAAACATCATTTTCAGCCTAATTTAAGCTGTTAAAATCATAGCACTAATTTCAAAATTTATTTTAGGTATACACTACACATAACACACACAACATATATTACTGTTAAACAGAATCATCACAGTTTACCCCCAGCGAAGCCGCATTATTTATCCCCTTGTCCTAAAAAGTTTTAACTCTAGAGTTAAACAAAGAGAAAAGCCGGTATAGGATTTTGGATACCTCATTCCTTTAGGGAGTAGGGGATGCAAACGCCATTGTACATGGAGCATAACAAAAAGTTGATATACAAGTAGCGCAAGTAGGTCCTGCAATAGGCAACGTTGTAGGATTTATTATGACTGTAAAACATGGCCATGTACAAAATGTGGTAATACAAGCTAAGCATGTACATGCTCCTGTTATCGGACCTGCCTCTGATTCATTGCATAAACTTACAAATGATAATAGGAATAATAAATATTTGTAAGCTGATAAATTAGAAAATTTTGCTTTTCTCAACAGATTACCATTTGATAGAAAATTATCTTTTTGCATATTATTTCTAAAAGTAAATTGTGTATTTCTTTTATCATTTTTTTTATCAAACTCAATAATATTTTTGGCATTGTTAATTTCGTATAGTTTGATTAAATTTATATATTAAACCAAAAATTATATAAATGAAAGAATGTCCAAAATGTAAATCATCTACATATACAAAGGATGGCCTAGTATTGAAAAAACAAAGATACAAATG
>JAAGZN010000585.1 GCA_024206165.1 Bacteroidota bacterium | reverse complement strand
GATAAATAGTAGGGCTTCCTTTGCTATAATTTTCCATGTCACAAATGTAACATTTTACATTTAAAATAAGGAATTTAAAGGACTGAAGTCATTTTCCATCTGAAAGATGGAGGCTTTAAACCAAATTTGAGACAGTAAAGTGTGAAGATCACAAAATAGAATCCTTTTTATTCACTGAATCACAAATGCTAGACATCCATATTTATATATTATTTTACTATTGTAGCATGAGTTTTGTTTGGTAAAGAATTACCCGCAAGATATTCAAAATAGATACCTATTCCATCTTGTAGCATGAGCAATCCAATTTTTTTTTCGTTATTCAATATAGAAAGATTATATAAATTCCATTTAAAGGTTTTGATTTTAATATTAAAATCTTTCAATTTATTTATTTTTATAAATATTCCGCTCTTAATATTATTATTTTGGCTTTTGGATAAAAAAAGCCATTCTGGTGAAAATAACTCTTTGCCATAAAAAAAATGGATATCTTTAAATGTATTATATTGTGGCATTTCATCCACAATAAGATAAAATTTGATCCATATAGTTTGTAAATAAGCTTCTAATAAAATTGGAGGTTCAGCTATCATAATTCTTAATAAGTTATAATCTATTTTAAGTAATTTTAAAAATAGAATATTATTAAGATCATTTTCTCCGATTATTTCACTATAATGAAGTGGTGCATATTGTGGTATTATAGACAATGATCTAGTAGTTTGCTTTTGATTTTGTTCGATATCTTGCCATTTCTTTTTAGAAATTTTAATATCAAAAGTTGACAAGATTTGTTTTAATTTTTCTATAGAAAAATCGGTCTCGGTACAAAATACTAACTGCTGCGGCTGCTGATATGTTGTTTGGGAAAATTCATCTAAGTTGCTATTATAATAGAATTTTAAAAATTTTTTAAAATTTGTGATCGGAGGATTTATGCAGTTAAATTTATGTTTTTCCCAGCTTTTTCTTTGACAAGCTTCAGAACAATATTTGACTCTTTTACAACTGCATAATTTTAGATTATTTTTTTTATTACAAAAATCACATTCATTTTTAATATTATTTTTGACTTCTTGTGTAAGTTTATCAAAAAGTATAAATGAGTTTTTCCATATCTCTTTTGATAAAATCTCCCTTATTGATTTTAATATTTTAAGATCTTTCAAATAATATTTTTTATTGATTTCATTAATTAAACTATTTTCATTTTTTTTTATATTTTCTTCATAGATTTCATTAATTATATTATTTTGTTTTAGTTCCTTTACTAGGAAACTTGGCACACAAAAATATGAATATTTACCTTCTTCAATTAATTGTTTTGGATCTATTTCTTTTATTTTTGTTAAAAATTTTTGTGAATTTTTATTATTGATTTTATAATTTTTTAATATTTCACTAATTTGGTCTATATATCCAGAACTTCTCTCTTTCTCATTTTTTAAGTTTGTAGCATTTAAATTTTTAGTTTTTTTATTCATATTCATATTCATATTTTTTTCGAAAGTACATTTCCAAAAAAGACAAATACATACAAATATTTTAATAGAAATCTTCATTTTAATAAATTTAATTTTTAAAAAGCAATAACAAAATTAATCAAATAAAATCCACTTTTTCATCAATTTTTTAGGTCGGAATAATCACATAAAAATGCAATAAACACCAATGTAACATTTATTATAGTATATTTATCAAATTCTTTATATATAAATATAACTTTTAGAATACAATACTTCATTTTTGCTATTATAGAAGCTCTCCATTTGTACTTAGAGTAATTATTTTGTATCTTTGCAACACCAATAATCTATAATGGCAAATATGAATACAAATAATATAAAAATATCAAGAACTATTTTATCAATTTTATGTTTAAACTTCTTTTTTTCTTGTAATCAGAAATCGATGAGTACCCATGCTAAAAAAATGAGGTTCAATGAATTATATACTAAAGGACAAAAAGGAGATACTATGTATTACAAAATTGAAGGTGAAAAATATAAAAGAAAAGCAATTATAACCAACAAAAATAATAATGAGCTTAAAGTAACAGAATTCAAATTTTATGAAAATCAAAAAGATATAAAAAATTTAAGCATAGAGGAAAAGGATAATGATATTTATTCTGAATTTGAATTATTTCCCTGTATAAATTCTGTTTTAAAAAAGAAAAAAGAAACTATAGAAAGAGTTTTAGACTTACAAAAAGCAATCAATTTTAATAATATTTTACCTCATCAAGTTCGTTTAACATATGAATATATAGGAACATTTCGCCGAGGATTAATAAAATATAAAATCAATAAAAATAAACAAACAACAGAACAAGGCAAAATAGACTTAAGGACATTCTATAAATATTTAGTTTTTATAAATTATAATGCTGAAAATATGTTTATGCCCAAAAAAATAAGAATACCTTTCGAAGACAAAATGGACAAAAACATTTATGGTGAATCTAAAGAAATCATTGATTCTAATTTTGTAAATTTTATGATAAATAAAATATTTGAAAATAATAAATCTTTATTTCAAAATATTGAAATTGAAAAAAATGTAATTGATATTTCTGATTTAGATAAAGATACAGTATTCCAAGAGAAAAATATTTCTGATAAAAAATTTTATATAATTAGAGATGGTGATCATTATACATTGTTATTTAAAGATTTTAAAAATAAATTAGCATATTATATTGATTCCTCTTTGTATTCCAAAACTAATTTTGAAACTGATGCAGAAAAAGAAGATCATGAAACTGAAAGATTTCGTTTATATAATCATTCTAAGTTTTTTAAATTAGAAAATTTTACATGTTTATATAATTATGGTTATTATCAACAAGCTAATACTTCTAATTGTTGCATTTTTGCACTAAATAATTTATTAAAAATTGCACGACTTATTCAAACTAATAAATTTGATAAGTTTTTAAATGATGAAATTAATAAAAATATAAAAGATAAATATGGATTTTATTATTCTGATATTTTTCCAGAAGGGTTAGAAAAATTTATGCAATCTCTTACAAACCTATCAACATATTTGAATAAAAGTAAAGAAGAGATAATTAGAAGTTATCAATTAGAAAATAAGCACATAATTAGTTATGACTATAACAAAAAAAAATATACTAATACAATAATGTGGTTTAATAGATTATTATGGCGTGCTCATATTTATTCTGATATTTCAGATTTAACAACTAATGATCATATTTTATTTACAGAACTCATTAATTAAAATTTACTTATCAATGAGTTGCATAGCAGATTTGGTATATTTAAATTATAAGAGTTTATAATATTAAATTAATAATCTATTATGTTTCAGATACTTTAATTTTATATATTGAGCTAATCTGTATTCTATCATTTTTATCCTATAAATTTAAACTAAATTCTTAATCTTAATAATCAATTTCAGAATACATAAAACTTCTAAAAATTAATTGTAATTTAAAAAAATATAAATATCTAAAGACTACATATAATTATCAAAATTAATAATACTTTTATTTTTATAAATCAGTTTTGGTTTCTAAAATTTATTATATAAATTTGTCCCATGTTTGACAGGTATTATAAATAGATCTCGTTTCCATAACATTTGCAAAAATTAAACTTTAAATAATTATGTTGTCATATAATATTTCACAGAGCACATTATGGGTTGTAGGAGCTTTTTTATTGATTACTTTGGTAATCGGTCTTTATGCTGGTAGGGGGATCAAAAATATTAAAGATTATGCACTGGGGAGTGGCAGATTTAGTACTGTGACATTAACACTTACTTTATTGGCTACTTACATTGGAGGGGGAGGTACAATAAGCACTATTAATGAAATATACTCAATAGGGATAATAATTACATTAGGATATTTTGGATTAGTGATAAGCCATCTTATTTTTGCATTTTTACTTTCTTCACGATTTAATCTTTTTCATAATTGCCTTACAATAGGAGATTTAATGTATAAATTATATGGCGATTATGGTAGAATTTTGACTGGCATTTCTACCTTTTTTTATACATTATTTGGTACAGTATTGCAATTTTATGCAATAGGAAAAGTATTGAATATTTTAATGGGAATTAATTTAATATATAGTATAATAATTGGTGGTTCTATATTAAGTCTATATTCCTCATTAGGAGGTATTAAAGCAGTTACGATAACTGATGTGTTACAATTCTTGGTTTTAATAATTATAATACCTTTTATTTCAGCTTTGATCTTAAATAAAGCCGGAGGATATAAAGAACTTTTTCTAAAAGTCCCCAAAGAAAAAATTTTGATTTTTGGTAATAAAAAATTCTATTATTATTTAAGTTTCTTTATTACTGTAAGTATATTTCCTAGCTTATTAACTTCTCCTCCAGTGATGCAAAGAGTATTTATGGCAAGGAGTAAAGATCAAATTAAGAATAAATTTCTTGTTGCAGCATCATTTGATCCAATCTTCAGAATTATAATTCTCACAATAGGTCTAGCTGCTATAATTGTATTCCCAAATATTAAACAAAAAGACGTTTTTCCATATATAATTAACAATTTATTCTCTAGTGGGATAATGAAAGGGTTTGCTATTTCTGGTATTTTAGCCGTTCTTATGTCAACAGCTGATTCATTTATTCATTCTGCAGGATTGTTATTTACTCATGATATTTTGAAGCCTATTTTTAAAAAAAGCAATAAATCTTTTAATGAGCTTTTATTTGCTAAAATTTCAACAGCATTTATTGGAATAATTGCAATCATATTAGCTTTAGAAGTAAGTAAAGGTCTAAATTTGAGAAGTATTAGTATGTTAGCTATTAAAAGTACTACTATAATCTTATTTCCTTTATTAATAGGAATATTAGGTATTAAAACAGATAAGAAGTCTTTTATTTTAAGTATCTTTTTTTGTATTATAACATTTTTAATAACAAATTATTTCTCAAGTTCGGTAATCAAACAATTAGCTGTCCCTATAAGCATTTCTATTAGTGGTATAATATTTATGTTTTCCCACATCCTCCAAAACAAAGGCATAGCCTGGGTAAAACGAGCAGAAAACAAAAAAGAAGAAACAAAACTATGGATCCCAAGCCCACAAAAAATACTTGATTCAATAATAAACTCAATACCAACCCCCAGAAAAATATACGAATACTCAAGATTTCAAGTAATGAAAAATGGAAGCCAAAACATAATCTTTGGAATCTACTGCTGTATCAACTTTACATTACCATACTTCCTCTGGGATCACCAAGATCCAGAAAAGTTTAATATGATGACCAACCTAAGATTTATAGGAGGAATAATGGCAGGACTACTAATAGTCAAAGATCAATGGAAAGAATTCTTAAAACCCTATTATCCTTTATATTGGCATATAACCCTAACATATTGCCTACCATTTATAACAACAGTAATGTTTTTAATGACAGGAGGATCACTATCATGGATGATTAATATTGGGACATCTATATTTTTCTTGACAATGCTTGTCTCTGTAGAAGTATTTTTGATTCTAATTCCATTAGGAGTATCTCTTGGTATTTTATTTATGTCATTATATTTTGGTGAAATAAACTTATTTTTAAATTTTAATGATATTTATCTTTTAGCATATTTAATCATTTTTCCAACTATTATTGGACTCTTATTCGCCCGTTCTAAAAAGATTTTTTATTTATTAATGCATCAAAAAAATGTTATTTTAGGATCTTTATTATGCAAAGACTTAGAAAATAAGGATTCTTTATATTTGGTTAATACTTTAAAAAATAAGTTAAACTTCATTTTCAAATATTTTGAAACAGAATCAAAACATGGAGAAAAGGGATTTTTTGTATCAGAAGCATATCATAATAACATAAAAAAAATAATAAATAAAATAGAAAATAACTCAAATCAAACAAAAGAGATAGTAAATATGTATAGCGAAACATTTGATAAAATAGATGAAAATATAGAACAAGGAAATATTTACTCATTAAAAACTTTAGTAGAGAATATTTTAAATAATTTGAAACTAGATGTGATATTACAAAAATATTTAAAATTAAACATGAATAAGGACATATACATAAAACTCCCAAAAAAAGCAATAGAAACTATTATTTTGGATATGATAGGAAATTTAGAAAATTTATCGGGCAGCACAGAAATAAATATAGAGATAGAAAGCAATAGATTGATAATAAGAAGAGTAAGTAAGATAGGTAATTATAATTACACAAAAACTAAATATCTAGAATATTCATTAGCTAATGATATCATAGATATAAAAAAGTAAAAAATATAAATATTAATTAACCAAACTTTAAATAATTATGTTATTATATAATACTTCAGAGAGTACTTTATGGATTGTAGGGACTTTCTTATTAGTTACTTTGGTAATCGGCCTTTATACTGGCAGAGGGATTAAAGATATTAAGGAGTATGCTTTAGGAAATGGAAGATTCACTTCTTTTACTATGGTATTGACTATGCTCGCTACATGGATAGGTGGAGAAAGTATAATAGGGTCAACAAGTGAAATATTTTCAAAAGGAATTATTCTTTCTTTTTCTTGGTTAGCTGTTGGATTACAATTTTTTTTAATTGGAGCATTTTTATCAAAAAGACTAACTTCATTCAAAAATGTTTTTACTATTGGTGATTTAATAGGAATATTTTTTGGAAAACCAATTAAAGTTTTTGCTGGGATATTGATTTCTATAAGAGGAATTTTTGTAATTAGTGTCCAATTATTAATGTTAGGAAGAGTATTTGAAAACTTTTTCTCAGTTAATTCATATTGGGGAGTCATTTTAGGAGGATTTATTTTAAGTATTTATTCAATAATTGGGGGAATAAAATCTGTAACCAAAACTGATGTATTTCAATTTATTATTTTAATAATAGCAGTTCCATTATTATTAACATTTTTGCTTAATAAAATTGGTAGTTATAAAGATTTGTTTATAAAATTACCTAATTCAAAACTTTTTCAAATAAGTAACCATAATCTTTATCATTCTCTTTCATATATTACATTTTTAGGATTATTTTTTACTTCTTTTATGAATCCAGCTATGATGCAAAGAAATTTCATGACTAGTAATGCTAAGAAATTACGAAATCAATATTTTACCTTGTCGGTTTTAGTTATTGTTATGGGAATTTTATTTACTTTAATAGGATTATCAATGGCAGTTCTTTATCCTGATATTAATCGCAAGGTTGTTATTTTCCATGCAATTAACAACTTAAATTTATCTAGTATCATAAGAAGTATAATTATTTCAGGTTTTATCGCTGTAATAATGTCCACTGCCGATTCATGTTTACATTCTACCAGTTTATGTGTATATAGAGATATCTTGGATCCTTTTTTCAAATTCAAAAAAAAACAATTAATTGCAATAAAGCTTATAACTATTTTAGTCACAATATTGACTATTTTAGCTGCTTTATTTTTTATAAATACATCTTACTTTAGAAATATTCACTTTTTTGCAGCATTAATTGTATTACCTATTTTACATTTTCCTCTTATTGCCGGAATATTGGGATTGAAAACTGATATTAAATCTTTGATTGCTGGCTCTATTGCCGCAATTTTAACTCTTTGTTTTAGTTATAATAAATTTCCAAATCTTAAAGTTATACCTATTATTTTAAGTATATTATCTAATATGCTAGCCTATATGATCTCCCACATCCTCCAAAACAAAGGCATAGCCTGGGTAAAACGAGCAGAAAACAAAAAAGAAGAAACAAAACTATGGATCCCAAGCCCACAAAAAATACTTGATTCAATAATAAACTCAATACCAACCCCAAGAAAAATATACGAATACTCAAGATTTCAAGTAATGAAAAATGGAAGCCAAAACATAATCTTTGGAATCTACTGCTGCATAAACTTTACATTACCATACTTCCTCTGGGATCATCAAGATCCAGAAAAGTTTAATATGATGACCAACCTAAGATTTATAGGAGGAATAATGGCAGGATTACTTATTGTCAAAGACCAATGGAAAGAATTCTTAAAACCCTATTATCCACTATATTGGCATATAACCCTAACATATTGCCTGCCATTTATAACAACAGTAATGTTTTTAATGACAGGAGGATCACTATCATGGCTTATGAATGTAGGAACATCAATATTCTTCTTGATAATGTTAGTTACAGGAGAAGTATTTTTGATATTAGCACCACTAGGATTAGGATTAGGGATTATATTTTATTCATATTTTATAGGTCCAATAAATTTATCATCACTAGGCTTTGATATTAACTACTTTTTATTCTATCAAGTATTCTTCTCAACATTGATAGGCTTACTCTTTGCATATAGAAAACGTATTTCATATATAAAACAAGGAAATATAGGCTTAAATCTAGGAGAATCTCTATGTCATGAATTAAGAAATACATTATATTCTTTATCATGCAATCAATTTAATAGAGCAAGAATGGAGCAAATATTAGATCAAGGAACAAAACAAATAGAAGGCAAAAAAGGATATTTTATACAAGAATCATTATTTAAATCGTTCTTCGAACAAACCAATGAAGCAATAAACTTCGATGAGAATACAATAAAAGTAATCTCCACTTTTGAAAAACTATTTAGAGATTATAAAACATCCTT
>JAAGZN010000584.1 GCA_024206165.1 Bacteroidota bacterium | reverse complement strand
TGATATTCCATCATGAAATGCATTTTGAAATTGATAAACTAGTTCGTCGAAAAGCAATACCATCTAACTTACCAAGATTCAGTGCAAAATGATCGCCCAACATGGGGCTCGAACCCACGACCCTCAGATTAAGAGTCTGATGCTCTACCGACTGAGCTAGCCGGGCTGATTTTCCACCATTAAATACATTTTGAAATTGATAACGTAGCTCGTCGAAAAGCAATACCATCTACCTTACCAAGTTTCATTGCAAAATGATCGCAAAACGTGGGGCTCGAACCCACGACCCTCAGAGTAAGAGTCTGATGCTCTACCGACTGAGCTAGCCGGGCTGATATTCCACCATGAAATGCATTTTGAAATTGATTACGTAGCTCGTCGAAAAGCAATACCATCTAACTTACTAAGATTCATTGCAAAATGATCTCCCAACGTGGGGCCCGAACCCGCGACCCTCAGATTAGGAGTCTGATGCTCTACCGACTGAGCTAGACGGGCTGATTTTCCACCATTAAATACATTTTGAAATTGATAACGTAGCTCGTCCAAAAGCAATACCATCTACCTTACCACCTACCATCTACCTTGTAAGATGCCCAACCTGTTTCAAGTCAGGTAACCCTCGAAGCATTGACTTAATCCTT
>JAAGZN010000583.1 GCA_024206165.1 Bacteroidota bacterium | reverse complement strand
TCGTAAGAGTAGTTGTACTAAATGATGGCAATATCTCATAGGTCAATAGAGAAGTCAATTTACATAGCAAAGCTTCGACAGCACAGGAAGCAATGGTTCTGGCTCATAAACTGGAATTGGTGAGCTCCATCCTAATAAAGGGGGAATATTTTGCCTATAACCTAGGCCTTCCTTGATATCTCATTCAACATGAATATAAATAATCTAGCATGTGAGCTTGTTAAACTTTCTTTATCGTTAGTGCAATAGACATTGTAAAAGTCTCATCAAAGGAAGGTCCAAAATTCATTTTCAACAGTGGACAAAATTTGGCGAGAGATATACGATTTTCCTAGCAATCTCATAATAGATTAATGCAATGCCTCTGAGCTCAATTGAACAACCAACTTCTATATTATAGCCTTGTTAGCGCAGTAGGTAGCGCGTCAGTCTCATAATCTGAAGGTCGTTAGTTCAATCCTCACACGGGGCACTGTTTTGCCAATGAGATAGACATTTGC
>JAAGZN010000582.1 GCA_024206165.1 Bacteroidota bacterium | reverse complement strand
CCAAATGTGTGACAGACAACAGACAACAGACAGACAGACAGTGTGACATACTGACTCGGGCCAGCCTCTGGCTGGGCCGAGTGAAAATGCTCCGAATTTGGCCCATAATGTCAGATTTCTTATGTTGCTATTAAATCAAAGTCTTTTTCCCTGGTGGTTTCTTGAACTGAAATTAATGGAGTGTGTAGCCACCTATTATGCACCCATGTGCCATTCATTTCAGGTCAAAAAAGTAATATTTCCTCATAAAAAACGGGAACGGTGGAACCTATCAGTTCTAAACTAATGGAAAATGGAATGGAAATGTGGGAAAACAAGTTAAAAAACAAAAGTCAAGAATCAAATTTGACGATGGATGCTTGAAGAGAAAAAAAAAATCCCGCATTGGCGGAGACACACTCGGCCTCGTTGACCGGTTCGTTGGGACAGATTAAAATTTATTGAATTTCCTGAATTTCCTGAATTTTCCGAATTTCCTGAATTTCCTGAATTTCCTGAATTTCCTGAATTTCCTGAATTTCCTGAATT
>JAAGZN010000581.1 GCA_024206165.1 Bacteroidota bacterium | reverse complement strand
AAGTTTTTGGCAAGGACTATTGCCTTTTAAGTTTTTGGCAAGGACTATTGCCTTTTAAGTTTTTAGCAAAGACTATTGCCTTTCAAGTTTTTAGAAAGGACTATTGCCATTCAAGTTTTTAGCAAGGACTATTGCCTTTCAAGTATTTAGCAAGGACTATTGCCATTCAAGTTTTTGGCAAGGACTATTGCCTTTTAAGTTTTTGGCAAGGACTATTGCCTTTTAAGTTTTTGGCAAGGACTATTGCCATTCAAGTTTTTGGCAAGGACTATTGCCTTTTAAGTTTTTGGCATGGACTATTGCTTTTTAAGTTTTTAGCAATGACTATTGGCTTTTAAGTTTTTATTAAGGACTATTGCCTTTTAAGTTTTTAGAAAGGACTATTGCCTTTTAAGTTTTTGGCAAGGACTATTGCCTTTTAAGTTTTTAGAAAGGACTATTGCCTTTTAAGTTTTTAGCAAGGACTATTGCCATTTAAGTTTTTAGAAAGGACTATTGCCTTTTAAGTTTTTAGCAAGGACTATTGCCTTTTAAGTT
>JAAGZN010000580.1 GCA_024206165.1 Bacteroidota bacterium | reverse complement strand
CGAGCTATGCAATAAAAATGGCAATAATAACAGGAATCGTTAATTTAAAAAATGGATTTTAAAAAAGATACTTCATGAGAGGAAACCTTTTTTATAACTTTTTATAGGTAGGCCAGACTTTTGCAGCGCCTCCAATAAATATAGATACTTTTAAAGGCAATTTAGGATATTCGTATTTAATTCCAAATGACGTAAATAAAGGGATATCTATTGTTCTTTCTTTAAAAATATAGTTATCTGTAATATTTTTGAACTCATTGGCATTAGAGATTTTTAAACCAATATCTAAACCTAAAAATCCTTCAGTAATCTTATCAAAAGGAACTTTAAATAAATCATATCCTAATAAAAACTTTAAATCATAATGAGTATTTGTTTTTATAGATGCGAAATTACTTTTGAAATTGTGGTTATTTGATCCTTGTCCTGTTGAAAAAATGTCTTTCAACCCAATTGTAAATTCACTCGATATTCTTAAATTGTCAAAGCTGGCTTTTGTAAAATTTAAATTAAATATTACAAATTTTATAAATAATAATTTTTTTAGAATTTTCATTTTTTTAATCTTATAAAATATATTCACTGAGATCTTTATTTTTTATTAACTTATTTAATTTTGAAGTAATAAACTTCTTATCAATAGGAATTTTTTGATTAGGCTTTATTTTACCAGGGACATCAAACATATATTCATTTAAAATATGACTCATAATAGTATGCAGTCCTCGATCACCAATATTTTCGATCCTCATTAATTATAAAAGCAGTTTCAGCAATTTCTCTCTGTTCCCCATGTTGTGGGTGGAAGACAGTTATCTTAGGAATAAAATATGAACCTAAATCATCATCTCCTATTTCAATAATTTTGATGATTTAATTAAAATACCGACCATCTGAAGATGGTGGAATTATTATCTTGACTGTAAGTCGCAATAAGCTCTAAAGAGCTACTCTAATTGCAAGTTTTCAATGTTACCAATTTTATGAGCATCTATATGGTTATTTATATATTCATTTATAATTTCATCTGTTACATTACCACT
>JAAGZN010000579.1 GCA_024206165.1 Bacteroidota bacterium | reverse complement strand
CGAGCTATGCAATAAAAATGGCAATAATAACAGGAATCGTTAATTTAAAAAATGGATTTTAAAAAAGATACTTCATGAGAGGAAACCTTTTTTATAACTTTTTATAGGTAGGCCAGACTTTTGCAGCGCCTCCTTTGTATAAATTCGAAATAAGATATTTTAAAAAAATTATGAATACCAAAATATCAACTATTTCAAATTTAATATATTTGAATGAATGCGAATCAACTAATACTTTTTTATATCAAAAGTTAAATGAGGATAAGGAATTACAAGAATTCATAACTATAATAACTGATAGACAAAATCTTGGTAGAGGTCAAAAGAATAATAAATGGGAAAGTAAACCTTTTAAAAACATTACTTTTTCAATGTTATTAAAACCATATTTTATTGAACCAAAATTTGCTTTCTATTTAAATATGATAATATCAAATATTATTTATGATTGCCTAAGTAAATATTTAATTCCTTTGAATTTAAAAATAAAATGGCCAAATGATATTTATTATAATGATAAGAAAATGGGAGGTATTTTAATTGAAAATATCATAAGTGATAATAAAATTAAATATAGTATTATAGGTATTGGAATTAATGTTAATCAAATAAAATTTCTAAATAAAAAGGCAACTTCTATTGCTATTGAACTTATGGAAGAAATTAATCTTCAAAATATCAGAACTGAATTAATAAATCTATTAATTTTAGATTTTGAAAATTTGAAAAGAAATTTTGATGATAATATCATTAAAGGTAAATACCTTAATAATTTATATCGAAAATCTGAAAACCATTATTTCATAGAAAAGGATATTAAATTTGAAGGAAAAATTTTAGGAATTAATGAATATGGTAAGCTAGTAATTTTAAATTCTAATGGAATAACAAAAACTTATTTTTCTAAAGAAATACAGTTTATTTGATTTCCATTAAAAGTGCTATGATTAATATGATAATAAGTTTAATTATTGATGAAATATTATTACTTATGAAACTAATAATATATGATGTAGGCGCTGCAAAAGTCTGGCCTACCTATAAAAAGTTATAAAAAAGGTTTCCTCTCATGAAGTATCTTTTTTAAAATCCATTTTTTAAATTAACGATTCTTGTTATTATTGCCATTTTTATTGCATAGCTCGGTTTACTATTTCTATAGACTTGATACAATATTTGAAATATTTTTATCTCTCTGAATTTAAATTCGACCGGATTTCGTACATAATGGACTGATTTATTATATTTTTGAT
>JAAGZN010000578.1 GCA_024206165.1 Bacteroidota bacterium | reverse complement strand
TTGGATAAATGATTATAATTATGATTTTCCACATCAGAGCCTTAATTATTTAACACCTAATCAATATTATCATAAAGAACTTAAAGTTGCTTTATAAAACTCTCCCATTTTTTTCTTGACTAAAAGGGGTACATTACAAAGAGACTCGCTGATATTAGTTTGAACAATATAATCACAATGGAGATCATTGATTAAATATATTTTTGGGGAGTTCGCCCTTTGAAAGTTTCAACTGTGCGACCTGTAAGATCAGGCATAGTAAGGGCTTGTCTCTGGTGAGAATAAAAAGGTTTCATTTGCATATGCAAAGTTATGCATAGTGACTGTTAAAAAAGCGAAGCATAATATTAAGCTAGTTCTTCGAATCAAAAAAGAATAAGAACTTAAATTTCTTCCTCCCTGAAATAGTAATTTGAAGTTATTAAAGTGATTTTTTATATTCATAATTATCCTTCTCCTAAAACTTCATCATTCTGAAATTTCAAAGTATCTTCTCATTAATTATGTTATTAAATCTTCACTCCTCTGGTAAAAGTAAAATATGCCGTTATTTTCGTAAATTTAATTATAGACAATCTAATTATCATATCTAAAAGTAATTTTGAAATATCACATCTAAGTATCTTAAAAAATTTTATAAATAATTTCTTTAACATTGAACTTAAATCATTATATATTTTCACTAAAACCAGAAAAGTAAGTTAAATTTTTGCATCATTTTTAAATATAAGCGTTAATTAAAAATGATCCATGTATGCTATCTTATTTAAAAAAAACCTAGCTTAAGAAAGCAGATAACATATTTTATAATACTGCTTATTATTGCAATATAAAACATTCTTTTAAAGAGTCGAATTTGAAATCAAAATGAAATTAATTTTCATCTAAATTATTTTATTATAACCAAAGCTATTTTTTAGCAAATAGTATAGGTACAATTAAGTACCATTTTAAAATATATGTCAATATATAAATAAAATAAAAAAGAAATATAGTTAGGAGTTCCTTGAAAATGAGAAACAATTAAATAGACGAGAAAACTCTGAAATACCAGAAAAATTTCATGCCCAATAATTTCAGAAAATTGACTTTTAAAAAATAAAAAATTGGGGAGTGTAATAAAAATCTGGAACAATAAATGAATATCTCAAAGATATAATATAATATATATGTAGCACAACTCACCGACAGTAAAATAATATTATAAAAAAAATATTTAATTTAAAATGGTTTTAAAAATTAGTAATGGTTAATTATTGGAAGTATTAAAATTTGAGAGATAAAAGGTAAAGAATGAAAAAATTATACAATCAACTTCTCAATTATTATAAGTTCCTCAAATCTTATTTCTGAAACTAATATGCATCAAAAATAGTAGGTTGTTTAATAAAGTAGATGATAAAACTTAAATAAAAATTTCATGAGTAATTTTAGCTAGTTCCCATAATAATAAAAAAGATTATTCTTTATAGGCAAAATGATAGGATGCCGCTTTAGCAATATTCATAAGGTGATCGCCAATACGCTCCATATTATGCATTAAATCAATGAATAATAATGATGCACGTGTCGTACACTTTCCTTCCATAACTCTATCTGTCTGTTTATCAATAAAGTCTGCATATAACATATTAAGTTTTTCCTCTAAAATCATAATTTGATCAATTCGTTTTTGATCATAAAATTCAATTGCTTTTTTACTACTTGCAGCCATTTGATTCAGGATATCTGAAACAGATTTTAGGTCAGTAATAGCCGTATCAGAAAATTTAACATTATTCTTTAAAGCTCTTTCTGTAATATTACTAATTCCTACGGCATGGTCAGAAATACGCTCAATATCATTAATCGTATGAATCAAAGATGGTAATTTTGAGGAAATTTTATTAGAAAGTCGTTCATTAGAAATCTTGGATAAATAAAGTGTAATATCATACTGAAACTTATCAATATTTTCTTCAAACTTATGCACTTTTTTGATAGTTTTAGGATCACGGTTAAAAAATCCTTCCATTGCAATTCCTAAAATTTGTGCAGAAGACTTAGCCATCTGATGAATTTCTTTTCTAGCACTTTCAATAGCTAAATCTGGAGTCTCAATCAAATTTTCCTGCAAAAACTTTACATTATCTGAAAGGTAAACAGACTTAGTAGTTTCAGGAATAATTTTCTCGATAAGTCGCACAAAAAAAGGAATTAATGGCACAAACACCAAAGTATTTAAAATATTAAAAGATGTATGGGCATTAGCAATATGCCTAGCAATTGTATCAATAGCTACTGCTCCCGGTGTAATAAAATCAATAAAACGCCCATAAAGTCCCGTATATATCAACAAAGAGAAATAAACTGTCCCTATAATATTAAATAATGTATGAAACCCAGCCAAACGCTTTGCAGAAACTGTGCCACCAATACTTGCAAGCCAAGCAGTAATAGTTGTTCCAATATTATCTCCAAGTAAGATATAAAGTGCAGCATTAAAATCAATAAGACCAGCTGTTGAAAGTGCAATCAACATCCCAATTGAGGCAGAGCTAGACTGGACAAGAACGGTTAAAAAAGTTCCTGCTAAGATTCCCATAATTGGATTCTTACTAAAAATTAAAAAAAACTCAACAATCGCAGGAACATCCTTTAAAGGCTTAACAACTGCTGACATTGTTTGAAGTCCAAGAAAAATAATACCAAGAGAAAAAATAATTTGTCCCCAAAATTTAAGTTTTTCTTTCTTAGCCGTAAACATCAGTACCATGCCAATTCCGAGTGCAGGAAAGGCATACTTAGAAATCTTAAAGGCAATCATTTGAGCCGTGATTGTTGTCCCAATATTAGCACCTAAAACGACACTAGCACCTTGCACAAAATTAACAATCCCCGCATTAATAAGACCAATAAGAATAACAGTTGTGACACTACTTGACTGAACGATACTCGTTACAACCGCACCAAGAGTTGCACCTTTAAATGGGTTATTCGTAAGTTTTGTCATAATCTTACGAATTTTACTACTCGCGATATTTTGCAAGCCTTCTGATAAATATTTCATTCCAAAAATAAAAAGACCAAGACCCCCCAAAATCCCAAAAATCAACTCTTTCATATTTGACTCCTATTATTATAAAAATACGGAATAAAAGTCTATTCTATAGCTATTATAGTTATCCAATATATCCTGCTGATTATCTCTAAGTTCATTATTTAAACTTAAATAACGAATTAAGGTTCACCCTATTTAGTTTTAGCTAAAGATTAACAAAGAAAATAATAGTTTCCAGTTAAATTTTTCAAAAAAAATATACATCCTAAGAATTAGAATGTATCCTTCTATCTATTTTTACTCATTTATAGGTTATCCATAAATTTTTTATTATAAGCTTGCTACTTGTTTATAAAGCTGAGACTTTTTTCTAGAAACTCGCTGTTTAGAAACAGTATTAGTCTTTGCCGCTTTATCATACATTGAAAATGCTTTTTTAAGTAAAATAACAGCATTATCTTTGTCTTTATCGTTTATTGCAGCTTCCACTTGTTTAGTTAAAGTTTTTAAGTAACTTTTTTTTGAAGTATTTAAAGCTGTTCTTTTCTTCGTTTTTCTTAATTCTTTTAACCCTGACGCATATCTGCCTTCTTTAGTCTTTCCCATCGAAAGTTTGCCTCCATACTTGAATGATGCTAGAATTTTAAGAATATCTGCAAAGAATGTCAATTTTTTTTTATTTTTATATCAATAATAGCTAAATTAACTATCTATTTAATCATAATCCTAGATTCAAAAAATTTAAATAAATTAACTTTACAGAGTATTGTTTAATATAAGACTAATAAATGCTGACAATCATTACTCTTAATTCTTGAATTTCTTGTTTTAATAATGCAATATCCCTATCTTTTTCTCGTTTAAGGTCTGCTATTTTTTCATCTTGTTGAACCTTAAGCTCTTGAATTGCTTTAAGAGCAATAACACCAAATGAGGTATAGCCAACCGATAAAATATCTCCATATATATCATCCTGTGTTGATGTCACTAAATCAGGAAATAACGGTTCAACATCTTGTGCAATAACCTCCAAAGACTTATAAAGGGCATCCACCTTAGCAGATTTATATCGATACCTCTTAATAGGCAGCTGCATCACTCGATCCAGCATATCTTCTGCCAGTTCAATATCTTTTTTTATTTTAATATCAGATGTAAAATCCCAATTAGCATCCCCATCAAAAGTAACAAACCCCAGATACCCACTTCTATGCGTAAGAACCAGCCTTATAAGGCTGGTTCCTAAACCATTTTCATAGGTAGAAAATACTATCTTCCCATCTGAAGCAACAGTGCCATCTTTAGCTCTAACTTCCATTTTAGCAACTGGAGCATAATCACCAGGCAAAGAACCATCTCTACTTCTGAAGACTATCTCACCTAAGACCTGACCATTCCCTGTACTGGAATCAGTATCTGTTATTGTAATCCCCGGCAGTAGACCTTGAATCTCAATTTCAGTCAAAGAGTTCGTTACCCCCACTCCTAGCGTGCCAGTGGACCTAGGATTTGAAATTGGTGCTTTATCTCCTAATAAACTGACAGTTTCAGTTTTTGTATAAAACCATGTTTCTAAATTCATACTTCCTATTGAAGTTAAATGACCATAAATATCTAAAAAAGGCTTCTGCACAGGCTTAGTTTTTTTTGATTGTTGCTTAAAATTTACTTTTTAAATCCAAAAATAGATTTTTATTTTAAAAGTAAAAAAAATATTGCTATATTTCTAAGCTCTTTTAGTTTTTTGACTCCAAAAATC
>JAAGZN010000577.1 GCA_024206165.1 Bacteroidota bacterium | reverse complement strand
CATACATACAGAGTCCCCATACATACATACATACATACCCTACATTTATACATACATACACTACATACAGTGAAAATCCAATGGACAAGTCGAGAATAGGCCTAAATCCAATGGGCCTAAGTCAAAACTGATGGTAAACAAACATGCAATCAGCTATATCTCGGAGGGTATAATATGTAGAGACACCAAACATGGCACACACGTAGCAAATATGATGCTCAATATGTACCAAAAAGAATTTCTGAGATACCCCATGTAACTCCAGAGTTATTGGCACAAATGTAAAATTTTGTCACAAATTTTGGCACATGTCACTTGGGACAAAACTGGCACAGATGCAACAGTGGTTCCATTCGCAATGGCTAATTCACCCCATGTTTGTATTGAACGGCCGTCACACTTTTTCGATATCTTGTACCACTTTGGAGATATGTGCCATCGAAATGGGTCGTTTCGGTCCGTACCGGGCACATCACCGGTGACGTCACACACGTGATGGACCAACTTGCAATACATCAACTTGCTCCCCTTGACCCAAGTAACTCAGATCAAAAAGAAAATCCGAGATATCTCATACAGGAAAAAAGTTATTCAGGTTACAAAATGTGTGCCAAACGCGCTCTGGCACACATGTCCGTATGAAGTCACAGACACGCCCAATCCACCTGAAAGTTTCAGAACGTACTATTCGACCCCGGTTTCTATACAGCTCTCGTTGACACCATCAACGCATCTCTTCTCGTTGCCGAGATACCAACCCTCCAATATGGTCCACTTTGGACCTCTGTACGGGACCCGCCACTTGATTCAATCTGTTCCAAAATCGCACAGAATGTGTAAAATAGCTTAATATTCAACATAGTTTTTGACTGCTCGAGTACCCCTATGGGAACAGGGTGAGTTTTTAGAAATAGTCGAGGGGTGTCAAAAAAAAATTTTTGTTCCACCTTTATGACGTCACGGGACATTCGAATCGGGCCAATTTTTGTACCACCGTTTAAGTTGACCCGACATTGTGTGGGGTAGGACCAAGTTCCGTTCCGATCCTTCGAGCCGTTTCCGAGCTAGGGGCATTTGAAATTTTTACTTTTTCGTTTTTGGAAAACGTGCCCCCATGACGTCATAACGGGGGCAAATCGAATTTCGCGATAATCAGCATGGAGAGTAGGTGTTTTGCGACGAATCCCCCCGGGTCCGACGAAAAAGCGCCGCACGACCTTCGCTCGGCACACTCACGAACATCGGGGTGTCAAAACGGCACCTTTCGGCCCCCATAGCGTTGCCATGGCAACGCCAATCACCCCCACATTCCGACCAATGAGGGGCGCCCACGGCGTCTCCCCAGAACAGTTGGAATTTCGCCCCCAGCTCCTTTTGCAAAAAAGTTATCGCCCTTTGAAATTACACCGGGGCTGAATAGGAAATGCACGTTTTTAGAGACGTTTGCACCCCTCCGGGCGCATGCGCAACTCTCCCAGACTCGAACCCTCGAAAAGTCGGTGAACATCCCCGGCCTACAGAACATACTCGAACCCCGTCCACCTACCCAAACAACCCTTCGAACCCCACTCGTCCGAATTTTCCGCCAAAATCGACCCGTGATCGTAGATATAGTCACTTAATTAACCAGTAACCACCCCCCATTTTAAGAGAGGGGCGGGAGAGCCAGT
>JAAGZN010000576.1 GCA_024206165.1 Bacteroidota bacterium | reverse complement strand
GGAGGGGGATTTCTTCCACTTAAACAAATTGATTGATGAATCTCTTTGCATGATCATTATCACGCGCTGTTTGCAACCCTGCAGCCCCTAGTGGTCATACACTCATTGAACAACATTGATTGTGGCAAGAAAAAACGGGTTTGATCTAATTTTCTAGCTTTTTAATACTGCTTCAACTTTTAAGTGTCAAAAGATGTTAATTTCAGCTATGGAGCAACATTGATAGTGTGGAGTGAATTGTGGTTGAGCTTTCGAGTAACAGGAAACAAGTTGTCCAGATATTAGCTGACAATTGATGAGTTTCCCACACCTTTGCTCTCTAACACTACAATGTCGTAGGAGGGGGATTTCTTCCACTTAAACAAATTGATTGATGAATCTCTTTGCTTGGTCATAATCACGAGCTGTCTGCAACCCTGCAGTCCCTATTGATCATACACTCATTGAACAACATTGATTGTGGCAAGAAAAAACGGGTTCAATTTAATATTCTGGCTTTTTGACAACTGTTCCATCTTTTAGTGTAAACAGATGCTTATTTCAGCTATTGAGCAAGATTGATAGTGTGGAGTGAATGGTGAATGAGCTTTCGAGT
>JAAGZN010000575.1 GCA_024206165.1 Bacteroidota bacterium | reverse complement strand
TTAAAGATCAAACCAATGCCTGGTCATTTGCTTACACTAAACGAGTCTTTGAATTAAGGTTTGTGTAAATGCACTTTGGAAATTTCTTGGTGTGTGATAAATATAAGGACTTTGTTGCGAAATGGTAGCGTGTCTGGCTCCAGTCCAGAAGGTTGCGTGTTCAAATCACGTCAGGGTCAGGCAGGTTTTAATATTTGGGCATATTCTGGCCATTTCTCTTAATAATATTTCAAGATATATTGAGGACGATTTTTCTTAATTGAGCTCTTTGAACATGGGAAAAGGCACTGTTGAGTCAATAAGGATATGTACAGAAATCTTATACCTTCTCGATGTTGGTGAAGTTTACATTTTGAAATAGGTTTCCTAAATCCTTTTCTTATTGTGCCTTTTGGTATTTTCGTTAAAGACAAAACCAATGCCAGGTCATTTGTTTACACTAACCGAGTCTTCGAGTTAACGTTTGTGCAAGTGCAGTTTGGAAATTTCTTGGTGTGTGATAAATATAAGGACTTTGTGGCGCAATGGTAGCGCGTCTGGCTCCAGTCTAGATGGTTGCGTGTTCAAATCACGTCAGGGTCAGGCTAGTCAAAATGGCGCAACTACGCGGAATAATATCTGAGCTCC
>JAAGZN010000574.1 GCA_024206165.1 Bacteroidota bacterium | reverse complement strand
TCGCCGCGGCCGCTGGCCCATTCCTAGCATCTCAGGAGTACCAAAAAGATGGCGGATACAAGAGTGGAAATATAATACGTGGCAGGATCGAAGGCAACAGCCGGCCGGCCTCAGGCCCTCACCGGCACTTATAACCTGCCGGAAAGCTGGTTTTGGCCTGGCCTGGCGGCCCTGGCGGCGCAGCCCTCCAACATAACGACTGCAGACACAGGGGTCCTAACAATCGACACGACGATGCAAGCCAATATCCACCCCCCACACAGCCACCAGAACTAATGTTCTGACTAGCCACAGACCACCCTGTCGAAACTGTTGCACAGTCAAAGCAGTGTCTGGAAAGCTAGCGGCGCACTGTGGGGACTGCTCGCCCTGCCCCGGGCGAGCCGCCCCGGGCGGGCCGCCCCCGGAGCGATGTACCGCAGCACTGTAGGGCCAATGTACATCATCAAAGTGACGCCATGTACCGCAGCATCATTGTGCTGTAGCACAACAATGAAGCTGCACTGCCGTGGCTGCTACACACCACTACGGCGCCTTGTACACTGCATCACTGTGACGCAGTGTGCTGCATCACTAATGTGCTACTGCACATCAGTACAGCCGCACTGACGTTGCTGCTGCCTAACACTGGTGCCGCCCAGTAGTACTGAGTACTGAGTAGTACCGAGTAGTACTTAGTAGTACTGAGTACACTGCAATGCTGTGACGCAGTGCACTGCAGCACCAACGTGCCATAATACATCAGTACAGCCGCACTGCCGCGGCTGCTGCACCGCAGCAACCAACCAAGTCCCACCCGACATTGCAGCACCCAGACCCGCGAGAATACCGCGGCGGGATGCCAGTCAGACCGGCTGTCAGACTGACTGTTTGTCAGTCAGACAGCGAGGGAGACAAAAAGTCAAAGTATACAGCCAACAGTGCACTAAAAACGGCGGAATAGTACAGCGACAGTGCATAAACAGCCCGGCCCCCACCCCCCGCCGGCGGAACACGCCGAACGGACCTAGGCCCAGGGCCTGGAGCCGCTGGGACCTGCGGCGGGATGGCGGAGCACGCCGGGCGACGCACAAGTGTACTACATACGGCGACAGAGTACAATGGCCGTACACTGTGACACTGTGATGACAAGACACTAATTTGTGTCAAAAGTCAGGCATGGTTACCTAGCCAGACAATGGCCAGCAGCCGCAGGACCGGCTCCTCAGCAGCAGAGGACCAGCAGTGAGCCGGCAGACCTCGGCCCCTCAGGCCGGTGTCCCGTCAGGCCTCAGGCCGGCGGACCAGCTAGCCTCGGGCCAGTGTCCCGTCAGGCCCGGCACTGCATTGCAAGGACACTTGTACAACGTACTGCGGCTCCACTGCACCACACTGCGGAGCCCCCCAACCCCCCCGCCCGCGAAGCAAGCCGGGCAGGGGAGGGAGCGGGGAGCGGAAGCGGGGGCGTGGGGGCGGAGAGCCGGCCCCCTCCTCGCACAATGTGCGCGACAGTGTGTGTAACCACATGGCAGTGTGAAAGTAG
>JAAGZN010000573.1 GCA_024206165.1 Bacteroidota bacterium | reverse complement strand
GCCAGCCTCCGGCCTGATGGAGGACACAGTGGGCAGCCGCTGCTGCGTGACTGGGCCGGACCAGATGCAGCTGCTGCCGGGTGGCGGATCGGGCCCTGAGTACTACCAGGCCTTCATTCCGCCACACTGTTACGTGACCAGTTCCGGCCCCTCCCCGAGGACTGCTGCCTGTCACTCAGGCTTGCCACCTGGAAGAGGGTGCCCAGAGTGACTCTAGCCCGGAACGAGTGAAGTGATCAGTGACCTTTTACCCAGTGTGTAACCCTAACCCTGATTCGTAGTCAATGTGCATTCTCCTATCACTCTAGACCACTCGAGCGTCCCAGTCCACTTGTGCGAAGCAGTGGTGGCCGGCCTGGTCTGTGGTTGGAGTTCGCCCCACTGTTGCGACAGCTATGGAGCGAGCGCCCTCCATCACAGGAACCGCGCCCATAGCCTGCCCTGCCCGTGCTGCGGCCCTGCCTGCTCAGCAGTTGCAGCTAGCTACGCACGGGCAGAGGACCTACCTCATCCCACCCACCTCATGGTGGGAAGGTTAGTTGTGGCTGCCACTCTTATGTACTAGTGTAATACCGGGTTCCCCTGTTTGTTCTTAACACGCGATAAGACTCTTTTCCTCGAGATG
>JAAGZN010000572.1 GCA_024206165.1 Bacteroidota bacterium | reverse complement strand
TTTATCCTGACAGTTAACCATTTGTCGATGAAAAGTGATAGCCTAGAAAATTAAAAAATAAAGCCTACGGCACCATGTGTTCCTAGGCAGTCACCCATCCAAGTACTGACATGGCCAGACCCTGCTTGACTTCAGTGATCAGTCGAGAACTGGTATACTCAGGGTGGTATGGCCGTAGGTATAGTAAACTGTAAAAAATATTAACAAGATGCTTGCCAAGATCATATAACCCCCAACATACAACCATCAGTTCCGAGACGAGATCTGCTATCCCAGGCCTAGTATTGCTGTAGTTAGAGTTTCTTAGTTCCTACCATAATGTCATGTTTAGTTTGTTTATCCTGACAGATAACTATTTGTCGATGAAAAGTGATAGCCTAGAAAATTAAAAAATAAAGCCTACAGCACCATGTGTTCCTAGGCAGTCACGCATCCGAGTACTGACATGGCCCGACCCTGCTTGACTCCAGTGCTCAGACGAGAACTGGTATACTCAGGCTGGT
>JAAGZN010000571.1 GCA_024206165.1 Bacteroidota bacterium | reverse complement strand
GTAAAAATGATTAAATATAATGCAGAAAATGAAAGAATAAAAAGAAAATATTTTATATATTTAAAAGAGGCTTTTAAAAAAAGTCAAAGCACAATTGATAATATTAGAAAGTCTTTAACTAGGTATGAACAGTTTACAGAGCATAAAGATTTTAAGACTTTTAGCAAGAAAAAGGCAATGGACTTCAAGAATCATTTTTTGAAAGCTAAAAACAAACAAACTAATCAAAATATAAGCAAATCCACTGTTTTATCTACAATGAAAAACTTAGAAGCTTTCTTTTTATGGCTTGCTCAACAAGCAGGATATAAAAAAATCATTAATAAGTTACATATAGATTATTTTAGTTTATCTGAAAAGGATACAAGAATTGCAAAATCAAAAGCTTATAAAATAGCACCAACACTTGAACAGATTAAAAAGGTTATATTTTCTATGCCTTTTGATACAGATATTGAGAAACGTAACAGAGCTTTAATTGCTTTCACACTTTTAACAGGAATAAGAGTCGGAGCAATAGCCTCTTTAAAGCTTAAACATATAGACCTTGAAAATGAATTTGTTAATCAAGCCCCTAACGAAGTAAAAACAAAATTCAGTAAACAAATAACTACTTTCTTTTTTCCTGTTGGTGATGAGATAAAAGAAATATTTGTAAATTGGATAAAATATTTATTAGAAGAAAAACTTTATAACTTAGATGATCCAGTTTTTCCACGCACAAAAATCGGACTTGATGAAACTTCATCTTTTGTAATTGATGGGTTAAAACCTATTCATTGGCAAAGTACGAGTCAAATAAGAGATATTTTTAAAAAGGCTTTTGAAAATGCAGGAATAAAGTATTTTAATCCACATACTTTTAGAAATACTTTAGTTATATTTGGAGAAAAATATTGTCAAACTCCTGAAGAATTTAAAGCTTGGAGCCAAAACTTAGGACATGAAAATGTTTTAACGACCTTTGCAAGTTATGGGTATATTGAACCGCATAAGCAAGGCGATATTATTAAAAACTTGTTTAAAAAAGAAAATAATAAGTTTGATGCTACTATTATGAAAAAAATAATTGCCGAAAGAATAAAAGAAGGTTTAAGTAAAAATATTTAGTCTCTGCCGCAGCTCATTAAGAAATACATTAAGGTTGTTTTAAAAATTAAAAGATTTTTTAATTTATTAAAACGGATTGAATTTGGGCAGGAATTTAAAGCAAGATGCGGCAGAAAAAAGTATATTTTTTTATTTGTTTTAGTATAATGTTATTGAATGTTTTTTATGGAGTTTCAAATATGAATGAACAGTATATTACGGTAAAACAAGCCGCTGAAATTTTAAATGTAAATCCTGAAACTTTGAGACGATGGGATAATAGAGGAATTTTAAAAGCTAAAAGAAATACTATTAATAATTATCGTGTTTATGATATTAAGGATATTGAGAAATTTAAAAAAGAGATAATTAAATGATTATGCAATTATGGCAATTTTTGAGAAATACCTCTACAGAACAAGCAACTTTGATTATTGCTTTTTCAGGCTTAATAATCTCTATTTTTATATTTGTAAAGCAATATCAAATTGAAAAAACAAAAGTTAAAATAGAGTTGTATAAGGAAAGAAAAGTTTTTTTTAATCAATTTCATAATTTATATAAAAAATATTGTATTTATGGAAAAGAATTAAATTGGGATGGTTGTGATGGATATCAACCAATTGAATTTGTTAATAATCTTTTAGAAGATGCGTATTTGATATCTAAAAAAGATGCTAATAAATTAGAAGATATATTAAATAAGTATATATGTGGTAAATCCAATACAGAAGAAACTTTTGAGAAATGTTCCAAAGAATGTGATAAATTTGCAGAAAAATATTTAAGATTTGAATCAAATATATTTTTATATAAGGGGTTTATATATGTCCAATCAAAAATTAAAATATTATTTAGATGAATTTGACAAAAAATATTCAGATTTAAAAGAAATAGATACAAATTGGTATCAAGACACTCTTCATGTTGTTTCTTTTAATAAGAAAGCGACTACAAAAGATAAGAATAATAACTTTAGTGAAGAATATTTACGAGCAAGACTTGTTTATGCTTTGGTTAATAGCGGACTTTATAATAAAGAATATATTTGTGTTGAATTTGGTTTTCCAAAAGGAAACGGAGGCAAAAGTTTAAATCCTGATATTGTTGTTTTTAAAAATAAAGATTGGCTTAATATGTATAAAGAAGCTAAAAGTAGTAAAAATTTTTCAAAAATTAGACAAAATGTGCTTGCGATATTTGAAACAAAGAAAAATGATAAGACTGTAGAAGGTGCTATTGAAAATCAATTAAGATCGGCAATGGAGCTTAACACTTCAAAAGATAGAATTTTTGGAGTTTACTTTGATGATAAACCAGAAATTCTGATATTTAAAAAAATAGGCAATTCAGAGATTGTAAGATTTAACGAAGAACGAGCAATCAATCAAGATGGAATAAGTGGTTGGAATTTAGATAATAGAGATTTGTTAGTAGACTTGCCTAGTCAAAAAGATTTTACAGAAAATAACGAAAGTATTTCTAACCTTGCAAAGTTAAAATTAAGCTCACTTGATGCAATAGATGAGGCAAATTTTTCAGATATTATGAATTTAATAAAAAGAGCGAATGACTCAATTAGACCTGATAGCCCTTTAAGACCTTTAATCGTTGAGTTTTTAACTCTTAAGGTTTTTGATGAAAAAACAAGTAAAAGAAATAATAGTTATTTGCAATTTTATATTTTGCCAGATGAAAAAATGGAAGATGGAACATTTACGAAATCATTTAGAGAAAGAATAAAAAATCTTTATGAAAATGCAAAAAGAGAATATCCAAATGTTTTAGATAGAGAAAAACGATTGTTTACTTATCGAGAAGATGAAAGATTAAGTCCTACAAAGTTAAGTGATGAAAAATTTTTAGTAGCAGTGATAGAAACTTTTCAGCAAAGAGCAATTTTAAAAGCAAAAAATGAAAGTTTTAACCAGATTATTTTTAATAATTTTGGTGATGAAAAACAAAAAGCGGATAAAGGGCAGTTTTTTACTCCTATTCCTGTTGTTAAAAATATAATCAAAATGTTAAATCCTCAAAAAGGCGAAGAGCTTTGCGACCCTTGTTGCGGAATTTGTGATTTTCCTGCAATGAGCTTTAGGCATTCTCACAGAGATGACCCAGAATACCCGCCAAATGCTAATAATTTTTATGGCTTTGATTTGGAAAGCAGTAATTTAAAGCTTGCAGAGCTAAACTTAGTTTTAAATGGAGACGGCGGAGCAATACTTGAGCATATGAACTCTTTGTCTCAAAAATTTTTAGCAGATAATACAGTTTTGAAAGAAGGCGATTTTACAACAAACAATTATGATCCGATAACTTGGAATCACACACGAAATCCGAATAAAGATTTAAAGAAATTTAAAATAATTGCCACAAATCCACCTTTTGGAAAAGGTAGAGATTTAAAAACAGGAGCAAAAGGCAAATGGGACTTGCCAAAAGAGACAGTTGTTCTTTATGAAACTTGGAAAGAAAAAACACCAAACAAAGTACCAAACTCAATGGATATGGGAGTTTTATTTTTAGAGAATGCTTATAAATCATTAGAAGATGGCGGACGAATGGGAATTGTTTTGTCAAATTCTATTGCATCAATTAAGGAATGGGAAAATGTTAGAAAATGGTTTTTAGAAAGAATGCGGCTTGTTGCTGTATTTGATTTGCCTTCTAATACTTTTGGAGAGACAGGCGTTGCAACAACAATTTTGATTGCTTATAAACCTAAAAAAAGCGAAAAACAATTATTAGAAAATGATTATGAGGTATTTGTTAAAGAAATAAAAAATATTGGCTATGAAGTTACAACAGTGAAAAGAAGTATCCATTTTGAACCGCAGTATATTATTAATGAAGAGACTTTTGAGAAAGAAGATAAATTATTAGAAGATTTTACAGGAATGCAAAAGGGATTTAAGGAATTTTTGAAAAGGCAGGAAGAGGAAATAAAAGAAGCTTTTCATTTGGAAAGGATGGACTAAATTATGAAAAGTTATGTAATAGAGCCTAAGAGTGTTAAAAAAAGTGATATTTTAAATAAATCATTTGCTTTTTCTTCAAAAGATTTTAGACAATTAAAAATAAACAATAATAAATTATTTAAATTATCTGATTTGTTAGATAAAAAACATAAAACAGGCAAAGAAATCGGTTCTGATAATTATATGAAAAAATCTAAATTTAGATTTTTAAAAACAGTTAATATAGGAACTAATTTTATTTTAGATGAAACTTCCTTAGAATATTGTAAACCAGTTAATAAAATATTGCCTTCTAAAAATGATATTTTAATTGTTAAAGATGGAGCTGGGCAAGGTTTAGGAGAAGTTTGTTTATATCCATATGAAAATAAAAATAATTTAGATAGCATTTCAGCAGGTTTAATTGACATAAAAGTTAAAAAAGAAAAATTATTTTATGTTTTTGGAATGTTAAAGTCTAAACATTTTAAAAATTATATAGACCTAAATACTCCGCAAGGTTCAACGATTAGGCATTCTAAATTAATCGCTTTAAATTATAAAATTCCTTTCCCAACCACGACAAACAATCAAAATCCTCAAACAATAGAAGATTTAGTTTCTTTAATTGTGCAAAATATTATCGATAAAGAAGAGCAAATAAAAACTAAAAATAAATTGATTGATGAGATGATAGAAAAGGAATTAAAAGAAAATCAAAAAGATAGTAAGTTTGAATATTCATATCCTAGAATTTCAGATATAAAAAAAGAAACAAGGCTTGATACTGGACTTTATGAAAGAGAGTTTAAAGAGCTTGATTTTTTGATTAAGAATTATAGAAACGGATTTTTTCAAATAGAGATAAAAAATCTAAAAAGTGGCTCAACTCCTAAAATTAGAATTTTTAATCCTAAAAATAATAAAAATCCTAAAAATAATAAAAATAATATGTGGATAACACCAACAAATATTTTTGATGAAGGATTTTATAATCCTATCGTTAAAATTAAAATGCCAACATCCAATAATTTAAATAAAGATGCTATTTTAATAATCAATAGAACTTCAAAAGGGAAAAAAGGCGAATATGTTGGCATTTCTTGTTTTTATGATTTTTTTTTATATGGTAAAGGACAACATAATCAAGGTGTTTACAGATTAGAGTGTTTCTCAAAATTGCAAAAGCTTTTTTTTGTTGCTTTAATAAATTCAAAAATTTTTAGAAAAATATGTGGTTGTTATTGTATCGGTTCTAAAATGAAAGAAATGAAAAGTTATGATTTTTCAAAATTAAACTTCCCTAGTTTTCCATCTTCAAAACAACAACAAATCGCAAAAGAATATTACAATAAATTAGACAAAAACTTAGACTTAACTTTTGAAAATTACTTAAAAAAAGAAAAATCTAGAAATAAAAAAATTGGTGTTTTTCAGCTTAATATGGAAACTTTTAGTTTGCGAGAAAAACTAGAAGATTTAGTCGATAAAATCGTTATGGAAAAACCAATTAAAATAGATTTTAATTATTAAAAGGAACTTTTTTTATGACTACTCAGAAAACAATCCTCTATGCTCGTGTATCCTCAAAAGAACAGGAACAAGAAGGCTATTCAATACCAGCACAATTAAAGTTTTTAATGGAATATGCCTCAAAAGAGGATTTACAAATAGTCAAAGAGTTTGTCGATGTAGAAACCGCTAAAAAAGCAGGCAGAACAAATTTTAACGCAATGCTTGAATATCTAAAAGAAAATAAAGATGTTAAACATTTGTTAGTTGAAAAAACAGACCGCCTTTTAAGAAATATTACAGACTATGCGACTATTGAAAATTTAATGACAAATAATGAGGTTACTCTTCATCTTGTTAAAGAAAATGTTGTTTTAGATAAAGACTCTCGCTCAAATGAAAAGTTTATTTTTGGCATAAAAGCTTTAATGGCTAAAAATTATGTAGATAATCTTTCAGAAGAAAGCAAAAAAGGACTCTATGAAAAAGCATCTCAAGGCATTTATCCATCTTTAGCACCTGTAGGCTATCTAAACTATACAGATAAAAACGGCAAAAAGAACATTAAACTTGATGAACCAACCGCACCATTTATAAGAAGAATGTTTGAGTTTTATGCAACAGGAAATTACTCGCTTTCTACTTTAAGAAAGCAAATCTTAAAAGAGGGTTTTATTTATCGAAGTGGCAAAAACTTTCATAAAAGCACTTTAGAAAAAATTTTAAAGAATGAATTTTACACAGGTATTTTCCACTGGAAAGGTGAAAAGTATACAAATGCAACGCATACACCTATTATTGATAAACTTTTATTTGAAAAAGTACAAAGTATTTTAAGAAATCCGAACAAATCAAAAAGCAGAAAAGATTTATTTACTTATACTAACCTTATTAAATGTGAAAAATGTGGTTGCTCACTCACTGCTGAAATCCAAAAAGAAAAATATATTTACTATCGTTGCAGTGCTGCAAAAGGTAATTGTAAAATGCCATATATAAGACAAGAGCGAATTGACGAAAAAATAGAAGAAATGCTTGATAGCATACATTTGACACAGGAACAAGTAGATTTGATCTACAAAGGCTTAAAAGAGAGCCTAAAGGACAAAATAGAATATCATAGCAATGCAATAACAAGCATTAATAAACAAATTAAAGTTTTACAGAATAGAATTAATAAAGCATATATTGATAAAGTAGACGAAGTAATAAGCGAGGATTTTTGGAAACACCAAACAAATATCTGGCTAAAAGAAAAAGAAGAATTATCTATAAAACTATTAGCTCACCAAAAAAGTGATACAAATTATTTTAAAACAGCTGATATTATTTTAAAGTTAGCAAGTAAGGCAAAGTATTTGTTTGGGCAACAGAATGTAGAAGAAAAGAAAAAGCTTGTTAAACTCTTACTTTCGAACTCCACCTATAATGGAAAAAACCTTTTATTTTCAATGAGAAAACCATTTGACAGTATTGTGGAATGTAAGAAACTTGGAAATTGGGGTGGCAAGGGCGTTTATGCTAGAGCTAAAAGAAATATTTTACAAGCGCTGGATAAAGGAGTGCCTTTATCCCTTAATTACTGTATTAATGCCCTGAATATTGAGTGTATTTCAGAATTTCTAGCAGAGTGGCATAAATTTAAGTTAAAGGGAATAGCTTTTACTGTCTGGGCACCTTTTCAAAAAAATTATGAATTTTTAAATTTATCACCTGATGATAGGAAGAAAGTTTCTGCTATTTTAATAAGACTTTAAAAAAAATATTCTGAAGTTATTTATAATACTCCTAAAATGATTGAGCTAATTAATGTAAAATATAGCGAAGAAATTGCCAAACATTGTTTGATGAATATTCATAATAAAGATGTTCATTCTATCCATATGTGTAATGACGGCAATATTAGACTCCCTTGTGCTTTAGGTGAAAAGGTAAATTGTTTGGACTGTAGATCAGTAACAACCTTGGCTTTGCATGCAGGTATGCTGTTAAAAGATCGTCAATCTTTACATGCACTCTTAAGGATGTATCATTCTAAAATACATTCCTAAAAAAGGATACAACTAAATGATCTATTATATTGTTACCCAGTTTATTAATGCCTTTATTGTGGTAATTATAGGCTTAATTGTATTTTTTGAAAATAGAAAAGAGACTATTAATAAAATTTTTTTATTTTATACTTTCGCTATGGCTATCTGGGCTTTTAGCTTTGCTAAAATGTGCCTAGCCACTAGTCCCCAGCAAGGTTTATTTTGGAGTAGAGCCTTACATGTCGGGGCAGTAACAGTGCCGGCTTTTTTACTCCATTTTGTTTTAGCTTTTCTTGGCAAAGCAGAAAAGCAAAAAATAATAATCAAGGTTGCCTATTCTATTTCGCTGCTAATTTCTATTTTTATCCCCACAAAATTTCTAGTTTCTCATACTGTTGCAGTCGTGGGTTTTAAATATTTTGTGGGACCTGCTGGCTGGTACTATCATTTTTTCCCTGTTTTTTTTGCTACTTTTACAGGCTATACTTTTTATGAGTTAATTAAGGCAATTAAATATTCTAAAGGACAAAAAAAGAATCAAATTGTTTATCTGCTTATTGCTTTAGTTGTCGCTTATGGAGGAGGCAGCTTTGGCTTTGCACCTTTATATGGTATAGCTATTCCCAAATTTGCTTTTACAACCGTCAGCATTTATTCTTTTATGATTGCTTATATTATCATCAAGTATAGCTTTATGAACATTGCTTGGCGGCAAGTTTTTGAGTACTTAATCTATTTATGTGCTGTGGTTATTTTATATAAACTCATTAATATTTTTTTATTAATAACCAGCATCAATCATAATGTTGCTTTTATCATGGCAGCTTTAATTTTAGCCGTGACAATCCCTATCTTAAAAAAGTATATTCTAATTTTCACCAATAGCCTTTTATTAAAAAAGTACCAAATTATCTGGCATAAACTAGCAAACTTAGCAAGCAGAGGCAAAAAACATTATAAAACAGCAGATGTCGTCGGTTTGATAACAGCAGAGACCTCAGAAATTTTAAATCTAAAAGGAGCTAGCTATTACACTCCCTACAAAGACAGAGAAGAAGAACTTGTTTTTAAGTCTTTGAGTAATCAAGAATTGGCTAACCAAGAAATTTGTATTAGTTATTTTAAAAATAATAAGGAAGCATTCCTTTATAAGCAATATCTAAAAAAAGATCAGGATAAATTAGCCAAATTTTTAAATAACAATGAGATTGAGTTATGTTTAGCTATTTTTAATAAGGGCTTGATCATTGGTCTTGTTGCTTACCAAGAAAAGCAAAGCGGTGACTTATTTCACAGAGAAGAAATCCAGATCATTCAAAATATTATCAACAATGCTGAAGAGCAAATCCAAAATATTTTACAAATTGATGATATTTCTAATAATTATGCAGACCAGAGACTAAATATCTATAAAGATACATACCAAACCAAGATTATCCAAAAAGCTTATAAAATGACTTATTTTGATAGTGTTAATGATCTTTGTGACTATACCTGTAAAATTATTAATAGAAGTATTGAAGCATCTTTTACGAATGTTTATTTATATTCAGCAAAGAAAAAAGCTTATCTACAAAAAACCTGTATTGGCAATTATTGCGATAAGAATGAGAGCATTAAAGAAAGTTCTTATTTTATCAAATATATTATGCAACGGAGCGGGCTACTTTACTCTGCTGATATTGAAAATATTGCTACAAGTGCTAAGACGAAAGATTGGCAGAAAACGGCGGCATTAACGAAAGCTTTACAGGCTGAAATAATTATTCCTATGCACGATAAAATTACGATGTTTGGTTTTATTACGATAGGAAAACCTTATAAAAATAAAGTTTATAATGAAAACCAAATTACCCTGTTAAATTTTTTGCCATTTATTAGTCAGCTGACAATTAGTAATATCCAAATGCGAAAACAAGTTGAAACAGATGAGATGACGGGTGTACATAATAAAATATTTTTGCAAAGGCTAACGAATGAATCAGTTTCTGAGAGCTTAAAATCTGGTCAATCTGTAACTTATTTAATGCTTGATGCCGATGATTTTAAGCTTTTTAATAATTTTGGTTATGATGTGGGCGATAAAGTTCTTAAAAGTATAGCGGATGCTTTGAAAAATATTACAAGACCGCATGATTATTTATGTAGGTTTGGTGGGGAAGAGTTTTTGATCATTGCCCCGGATACGAATCTAAAGGAAGGCGAAACTTTAGCAAAAAGGATTGTAGAATATTTTAAAACGGATCCAAGCTTACAAGAGTTGGGGAAACAGTATAATAAGCAGATAAGTTTAAGTATTGGTGTTTCAAGCTTTAATCCAGAGGAGAAGACCGAAGACTTTAGTAATGATAATGTGATCCAAGTCTCCTCTACCTTATTCACTCATTCAAATAAAGCAATAAAAGAGGCTAAAAAGAAAGGTAAAGCTTGTTTTGTTTCCACGCCTATTTTTACCAAAGAAGAAGCTGGCACAAAAATGATTTTATTTCCTTTATCGATTATGATAATTACAGATAACGATATTTACCGAACTTATAAGATAGATAACACAGAAATAACGACGAGTGATAGCTTAGCTGATATTTTGGCAAATTCGCATCAGTTTGATGTTGTTATTATTGATACGGCGAGAGTTCACGATGATATTGCTTCAACGATTATAAAATTTAGAGAGATTAACAGAAATTTATTGGTGGGAGTTACCTCAGCTAACCCTAAAGATAAAATCATTGCTTCAGAACATACTGCGGAGTTTTTTCTGACACCACTAGAGCCTAATGACCTAGAAAAATGGATTATTTATCTGCGTGCTATTAAGTAATTTATATTAGATGATTTAATTTTGGCTTGTTTTATTTGAGGTCATTTTTAGGCAAAAACAGAGATTTGAGAAATAGTTAAGCCTTTTTTTATTCTTACAAATTTTTGGATTTTAGTGTTAACTTTAATACTCTGTCCCTCTTTTTAGGATAGCTAGATAAGTTTGATAAACAAACATTTTGTTTCTTACTTTTTGGTCATACTTTTTCAAAATACCTATACTTTCAAACCGTATAAACATATTTTTAATTACAGGATAAGAAGTATTTCTCAATTCTTTTACAGCTTGAGCAATTGAAATTAAAGGATATTTACAAAGAAGATCAAATAAAGGAAAGGTCAAAGAATAATTTTTATATATATTCAATTTTTCTTTATCCCTATTAAACAGTTCTAGAATATCTTTAGCTGTTTCTACTGATTCTTTTGATGTGTTTCTGACCCCTCTTAAAAAAAACAGAACCCACTCTTCCCATTGACCTTTAAATCTTAGATCCATTAACATATTGTAATAAGATGATTTATGTTCTTTAAAAAATAAACTCAAGTATAAAAGTGGTTTATCTAGTATTTTTTTTTCACATAACATAAATGTGATTAATAACCGGCCTAAGCGTCCATTGCCATCTGCATAGGGATGAATGGTTTCAAAGTATGCATGCATAATAGCAGCATTTATAAGAGGTGGATATTCAGATTCTCTATGATAATAATTTTCAAAATCTCCCATATATTCTATCATCATGTTAGGTGGCGGTGGAACAAAAACGGCTTCATTTAGAGTGCATCCTGCCGGACCAATCCAATTCTGCATTTTTTTAAAAGTACCGGGAGATTTATTTTTGCCTCTAACACTGTCTAAGAGCTTCTCATGGATTTTATGTAATAGCCTTATGGACATTGGAATCTTTTTCAACTCTGATAATCCATAATTCATTGCGTTAATATAATTAACAACTTCTTCAATAGGTTTCATTGTGGTATTGGAATCATTTACTTGTAAAACTTCATCTAAAGAACATTGTGTTCCTTCTATTTGAGAACTAAGTAACGCTTCTTTTTTAATATATTGTGCAATAAAGAGATCTGGATTAGGCAATATTTCTGTAAGCCCTTTCAATTCTCCTAATGTCCTATCTGCTTCTGATAATAATTTAATCATTGTTTGGTTAATATTTATTTTGGGCTCTTTAGTAAATAATTTATGAGGAATAAAAGCATCATATTCGCCTACACTTCCAAAGTTTTGAGGGATTATGATCCCTACTTTATTATTTTCTAAGTTTTTCATTTTTAATCCACCTAATATTTAAAAATAAGATAGCATATTAATATATATATTAAAAGAATAATTATTAAACATCTGCCTTATTTTTTTTAATAGTGGTGCCCGTAATTATAAATACTTTAATAAAAAAATATCTTATTAAACATCTGCCTTATTTTTTTAATAGTGATGCCCGTAATTATAAATACTTTAATAAAAAAATATCTTATTAAACATTTGCCTTATTTTTTTTAATAGTGATGCCTGTAATTATAAATACTTTAATAAAAAAATATCTTATTAAACATTTGTCTTTTTTTTTAATAGTGATGCCTATAAATTGTAAGTTTTAGAAATCATAGGCTTAATTTTAGAAGCGTTGCAGTGTATCTAAAATTTAATGTCTTAATTTCGGGGAAAAGATTTCGATATTATTAATTTTTAAATAAGATAGAGTAAAAAATATTAGACTCAACAGCATGGAAAGTATAAGATATGGAGAAATTAAGGTTCCTATTTAAGTGTTATTTATGTATTATATTTAGTAATAAATATAGTCTAGAATATTATGCTTCATAAAGTATAGTAGGGTCTTTGTTGCTTAACTTTTATAAAAAATAATAAGGTTTAAAAATGTTTGGCTTTAATTTTAATATTGTTAGTTTTTTTGATTTCTTATATCTTTTTTTTATTTGTGCTTTCCTTTCACTTCCATTTGCATGGTTATTACAGAAACTTATTAAAAAACAATTTGGTGGAGAGATTGTGTAATGTACCCCTTTTAGTCAAAAAAAAATGGGAGAGTTTTATAAAGCAACTTTAAGTTCTTTATGATAATATTGATTAGGTGTTAAATAATTAAGGCTCTGATGTGGAAAATCATAATTATAATCATTTATCCAACGAG
>JAAGZN010000570.1 GCA_024206165.1 Bacteroidota bacterium | reverse complement strand
GAACGTCTGTGATTTGTATGGTATGCTTACAAGGCTAACGGTCAGGGTAATTCGGGGCTTAACTAGGTAAAGCTGGTTTCCAAAGAGTCCCTGATGAACTCGGTAGAGCGACTGAGCGGGCGGCTGGGAGGCGCGCTTAAGTACCCGGCGCGGGCTGGCGGACCTCAGGATCTCTCGAACCTTCTCTTCCTCCGGCTGGGGTGTGGTCGAACATAGATTGGCGTAATTTCACCATGTTATGGCAGAGCAGGTCCAACTTCAGTTTCTGACTTCAACTTCTGACTTGAAGGGGCGTTTGGGATTTGCGTTTCTGATTTCAACTTCTGACTTGAATGGGCGCATTTGGGATTTGCGTTTCTGATTTGCGTTTCTGATTTGCGTTTCTGATTTGCGTTTCGGATTTGCGTTTCTGGGCGCATTTGGGATTTGCGTTTCTGAAGAGGAGGCACTAGAAGGCGTTGGAGTAGTTGTGAATTGTTGGCTTGAAGGATGGTTGAGGTCACTATCTTGATATATTGATTTAAGTGCTTGCGTAAATGGAGTTTCTGCTTCTCCATCCTGACATACTGGCGTAATGTTTGACGCAACAGTGAGTACT
>JAAGZN010000569.1 GCA_024206165.1 Bacteroidota bacterium | reverse complement strand
CGAGCTATGCAATAAAAATGGCAATAATAACAGGAATCGTTAATTTAAAAAATGGATTTTAAAAAAGATACTTCATGAGAGGAAACCTTTTTTATAACTTTTTATAGGTAGGCCAGACTTTTGCAGCGCCTCCTTTGTATATCTTTTATAAGACTATCTGGATTAATATCAAAATGGGTTTTTGCTTGATCACTGCAAAATTTACCTGTTTCATCTAACGCTCCTTTGCCACTTTTAGTTATTCTATAGTAAGCAGAATTACTTTTACCAGAACCGGAGTTCATTAATCTAACTTTATTTGGAATATTTTTATTGCAATATTCTATGATATATCCTTTAATTTTTCCATCAGCAGATTTAATAGTTTTTGATATTTTCCCATTTATAGCCTCAGCCACTTTTTCAGCTTGACTTTTACTAACTTTTTGGATTGTATTTGATAAATTTTTAGTTTGCTTAAGCAAAGAAAACCCTTTATTCAATCCCTTATTAATCAAATAAAATTTAAGAGCTTCTTTACTTAAATCAAAAGAAGTATTGAAAAACATTTTGCCACGTTCTCTTTTTGAGGCATTCATAAACTTATGATATCCACCTTTTAAGCTTTTACCAATATTTTTTCCAGACTTTATTATAGAATCTATTGGATCAAAATCAGACTGCATAATACTTTTTGGACCGTACATTCCTGTTATAGGATCTAAAATCCATTCTTCGGAATATAATTTTTCAAGATTTGCTTC
This sequence comes from Bacteroidota bacterium, assembly GCA_024206165.1. Lineage (GTDB taxonomy): Bacteria > Bacteroidota > Bacteroidia > Cytophagales > Amoebophilaceae > JAAGZN01. Next base: position 567 of record JAAGZN010000569.1, on the reverse strand, counting down.
ACTATCTTTTATAAATTCCTTAAAATAATTAATTGCTTTTTCTCCTAAATTTACTTCTGTCCAACTCTTTGGAATATATTGCATTGATATTGGGTCTAAAACCCATTCTTCTGAATAAATTTCTTTAAGATTGGATTCGCATTGTGACATATAATTTTTGAATCGCTTTTTTGTTTTTGAAATAAATTTATTAAATCTTTCTACAGCTGCTTCTCCAATACCTTCTAAAAATTCTTGATCATTTATATAAAAAAATGTCTCTGGACCTATATTATTTAAAGGATGTCTTTCATCATTAATAGAAATATCTTTTGTTAGTACCTTTGCTCTTATCTTATTAGATGAATATGGTGAATCCTCCATCATTTCATCTTGAGAAGTATCTTTATTAATACTCTTCTCGTCCACACCCGAGGCTTCTCTCTCTTCCGTTTTTTCAAAGATCTTTTGCATTCCTTAGAATACCTTTTGACCCCTAAATTAATTATTATATTCAATTGAAAAAATAAATCTTATATTTTCTTATCATACTTCATTTAATGGATGATATTTTAATATCGAAGCTTT
>JAAGZN010000568.1 GCA_024206165.1 Bacteroidota bacterium | reverse complement strand
TGCTTACTGTTTGTTTTATTTTATCTATTAATGACAATTTTATTTTCTTTTGAATTAATTTTGACAACTTACAACAGGATTAAATATCTTTTCAAATATTAAAATATTTGATCAGCAGTCTGAAGACTACTGATAGCAGCTAGATAATACCATTTTTATTTCTTTTTTATTTCTTTTCATTTTCTTAAAATTTTAAATTTAACAATAGCTATGCATTTTAATGTAAAATCATAACTCTAATCCTTCTACTACAAACACAAGTTTTCATTAAAAGAATAAACTATTTTTTCATAATAATTCTTCTAATTCATATTCCTTTCTTGCATAAACTACTCCATCTAAAGGATCTAATTTACCATGTGGTTTATCGGAATAAATGCATTCTTCTTTTAAAATTTCAAAAATAGTTATTTCAAATAAAGAAGTGGCTTCTGCTGATACGATGCTAATATTTTCATAGTCAGCTTCTCTAGGTTCACGATCTAAATAGTATCGAAGTAAAAATAATTTATTCTCTTTATCAAATTTGAATACAACCATTCTTAAAGCTGGATATACTTCGCCTAATAAGGCTATTTGCAATGATAATTTGATATCTAAAATTGAATTAAATTCCTGTTTCATTTTTTTATAAATTTACTTGGTACAATATGGGCTCCATTTTTTCCATAATGTATTTTTCCATACTTAGTTGGACCGAATATTTTTCCATCCTTATGATATGCAATTCCTATTGTTTCAGCAAAATCAACTATAACCTGATGTTCATTAATAATTTCTATTATTTTATATTTTTTTGAATGTAAACCATTAAGTAATTTTTTTGCATTTGCTTCTAAAATACTTTTTCCAGGTATAAAATTATTATGTCCTAAAATATGCTTACCTTGTTGTCCTTCATGAATAACTTTAGGAATCCTTTTAACAACATTCTTAAGAGCTCTTGATTTTTGAAGTTTAGCGTAATAATTAATAGGTATTTTAAGAGCTTCCTTTAATAATATTTGTTGTGATTTAGCCAATCTTGATGCCCACTTAGCATATCTGTTTTCTTTAGTGGCTGTTAAAGCTAGTTTTGCAATATTACCTAATTTTGATACTTTTGTTGCCTCTAGACCTAATTTTGTGATTTCTCCTCCATACCAAAATTGAGCTATATCTGCAAATAACTTAAAGGACATTCTAGTTTGATCATAAGGATGAGCTCCTTTATAATTATGATACCAATGTCTTATTGCTTCTGGAGATTCTAGAATTCCCATTGTAAACTGCAATAATGATGGAGGATTTGTTACCAAATCATATAAGCCAGGGATTATACTATATACACTTTGTCCCACACCAACAACGGCATGTCCATGATGCATAAATAGATCACAAATAAAATTACTGATTATTTCTTCTTTGGTATATTCTCTTGTAGCGGATATTGTAGTTTCTAATCTGTCATAAAAATTTGGTGATAAGATATCAATATAAGGAACTGAATCATCATTATCTTGCTGCATTTCTTCTTGTGGTATATTTAGGTCATTCTGTTTCTCGTCATTGGCCGAAGCATCTCTCTATTCCGTTTTTTCAAAGATCTTTTGCATTCCTTAGAATACCTTTTGACCCCTAAATTAATTATTATATTCAATTGAAAAAATAAATCTTATATTTTCTTATCATACTTCATTTAATGGATGATATTTTAATATCGAAGCTTT
>JAAGZN010000567.1 GCA_024206165.1 Bacteroidota bacterium | reverse complement strand
GCCTCGCTGCAGGTCCGACCAGATTGCAATTGAAGATTGTATGCTCTGAGACTTCAGGTGGTTTGTTCTTCAACTTGCAAAAGAGGCAGAAAGGTGGCTTCTTCTTCCTTTCCTGGTCCCCAGTGGGTGGCCGGTCCGTGGTGGCAGCGCCTCCTGCAGGCTTGCCGTTGGCGGCCTCCTTGGCAAGTGCCTTTTGCCGTCTCTTTTGCCGTCTCTTTGATTCAACCGGTTCTGTCTGACCCGCCCCGCCAGCAGTAGGAGGAACATCTTCATCAAGATTCCTCCCTGGTTTGTGGTTCTTGTCCAGCGTCCGGTTGATGAGCTCAAAGTCTTCATATCGTTCCCTTGTCATCTTCTTGAGAACGCCTAGGGACACGCCAGCCGGGTTCTTCAGTAGAGGCACGAGGGAACGCTTTTCCACTGCATCATATCTTAGGGCGTTGAAGATTGAATAGACGACTTCATGGGGGAGTGGCAGCCGGTCTTGGTCATCGGTGCCCATTGCTGTTAGGCTCTCCAAATCCGCTAGTATTTCTTCAGATTTAGAAGGGATTTGAAAAGTATTGCGTGCTGGCTCTAGACTCCTCAACTTAGTCAATAATATTGGCAAAGTCAAGTGTGGTGTCCCGAACTTCAAGTTCAACCATCGGAAAGCCTTTTCTGGACCCTGTGGAGTCCCGGAGAATCTCGTGACACCTTTTGCTATGTTATCAGAGCATAGGGCTGCTAGTTGTACCACTTGTTGTATGGGGTCCCGTTCATAAAGTTTGTAGATCTTTTGTTTGTTTTCTACAAATGAGGCCCACTCCTGTGGCGAGCCATTGAACGTGGAGAACTTGAAACGCGGACGTTGTTTTGCCTCCAGAGCACTCTCATCAAGTACATCCATCTGAGTGGCAGCAAACTTGTCCGCTGTCTCGCTCCTTTCCAACAAGTTCTGAATCTCCTGCCAGGTGAGTTCGTCAATCTCATCCTTCTCTTCAGCTCGCTGCAATGAATCCTCTAACTGTTTCCTGTTCTCTCTTGCTAGGCGGGTGAGTGCCGTCCACACTCTTTCTCCCCGACCAGGTTCAACATTTTCCAGGTCTGATATTGACCTCTCCAGTCGTGCAGCCGCACGATTAAGCTTGCTTGCTAATGTTGTAGAGGCAGTAGAGGGCGCTGGCTGAAGACCGGCCGCTACACTTGGACCTCCCAGGTTGAGCCCTGAAGGATTATGCCGCAGTGGCGGCTGAGGGTCAACTCCTAGATCAGCTTGTGGGACAGGCTGCGCAGCAGGAAGGGCCGGGCCCAGGCCTAGGAGCCAACGGTTGAGGTGGTCGTTGGCAGGTACAGGTACCGGTGCTGGCGGAGGGACAACTGGTGCAGGAGGAACTCTAGCTGGCTCCCGAAGCGGCCGTTGAGCCTGCTCTTCTCTGAGCTG
>JAAGZN010000566.1 GCA_024206165.1 Bacteroidota bacterium | reverse complement strand
TGATGATTAGCCCATGGTTTTTGGTGAAAATTTGCCCAAAAGAAATGGTTCCAAATAGGCTTCAAATGCACTCAGGACTGTTCATTGAGGTATACTAGGCTGTAGTAGGCGTAGAAAACATGTAAAATCACCATAAAATTTACCTTCAAAATCAGCCAAACATTGGAAAAAACCCTGATGGTTAACTCATGGTTTTTGGTGAGAATTTGCCCAAAAGAAATGGTTCCAAATAGGCTTCAAATGCACCCACGACTGTTCATTGATGCATACTAGGCTGTAGTAGGCTTAGAAAACCTGTAATATCACCATGAAATTTATCTTCCAAATCAGCCAAAAATTGGAAAAAAGCCTGAATGTTAGCCCATGGTTATTGGTCAAATTTGCCCTAAAGAAATGGTTCCAAATTGGCTTCAAATGCACTCAGGACTGTTCATTGAGGCATACTAGGCTGTAGTAGGCTTAGAAAACCCGTAATATCACCATGAAATTTACCTTCAAAATCAGCCGAAAATTGGAAAAACCCCTGATGGTTAACCCATGGTTTTTGGTGAGAATTTGC
>JAAGZN010000565.1 GCA_024206165.1 Bacteroidota bacterium | reverse complement strand
ACGTTGTAAACAAACGTATTACAACAGTTCTGTCCATGGGAACAGCGTAGAACTTATTATTACAACGGTTTCTTATAGTTCCCCATGAAACTTAGTGAAAACTTAGCCCCGTAATAAGAGTTCACCTCAATTTCTTTTAAATTACGCCTTTCGAATGGAATAAAACGATTCCGTTTGCTCTAAAACGTTGTCAACAAACGTATTACAACAGTTCTGTCCATGGAAACAGCCTAGAAGTTATAACACCGAGGGATTCTTAAAATTCCCCATGAGACTTAGTAATACTTGAGGCTCTGTCATCTTAGAGTTTCAATGCACTGGTAGCACTCACTTCGAGACTGGAGACTATATCAAAGTGCTTAATAGCTCAAAGGAGATTTCCCATAAGCTGAACGCATTCATCATCATTCGTTTTACCTGACGTTTCCCCTTGAAGAGGGTTGTACATGATTAAAGTTAGTTTTTAGTCCCTTCCTCAACAGTAGTCTGTCCATTGGATCGGTATTAGTCATCCTCCAAGCTTTACGATCTTCCCGCAAAGTGTCAGCCAAGCTTT
>JAAGZN010000564.1 GCA_024206165.1 Bacteroidota bacterium | reverse complement strand
TTACAATTCTTATTTGATTCTACACTTTTTCAATTATAAGTAACCACTCAGTAAGTAACCAACACAGCAATGATTGAAATTCATGATTAATTGGCATCTTGAAATATAAAGTAGGTAAGAATACCTAGGTGAAGAAGGTGTTGTTAGGGTGTTACATTGAGATAGTTGAATCCCATCCCAATGTTTGCCATTCTTACATTCTTATTTGATTCTACACTTTTTCAATGATAAGTATCCACTCAGTAAGTAACCAACACAGCAATGATTAAAATTCATGATTAATTGGCATCTTGAAATATAAAGTAGATAAGAATACCTAGGTGATGAAGGTGTTGTTAGGGTGTTACATTGAGGTACTTGAATCCCATCCCAAGGTTTGCCCTTCTTACAATTCTTATTTGATTCTACACTTTTTCAATGATAAGTATCCACTCAGTAAGCAACCAACACAACAATGATTGAAATTCATGATTAATTGGCTTCTTGAAATATAAAGAAGGTAAGAATACCTAGGTGAAGAAGGTGTTGTTAGGGTGTTAC
>JAAGZN010000563.1 GCA_024206165.1 Bacteroidota bacterium | reverse complement strand
GGCCATTTTTCTTGATAATATTTCAAGATATATTGAGTACGATTTTTCTTTATTTAGCTCTGTGAACATGGAAATAGGCACTGTTGATTCAAAAAGGATATGTTCAGAGATCTGATTCCTGTTCGTTGTTAGTTAAGTTACATTTTGAAACAGGTTTCTAAAATCACTTCGTTATTGTGTCTCTTGGTCTTTTCGTTAAAGATCAAACCATGCCAGGTCATTTGTTTACACTAAACGAGTCTTTGAGTTAACGTTTGTGCAAATGCAGTTTGGAAATTTCTTGGTGTGTGATAAATATAAGGACTTTGTGGCGCAATGGTAGCGCGTCTGGCTCCAGTCCAGAAGGTTGCGTAATCAAATCACGTCAGGGTCATTCAGGTTTCAATTTTTGGGCATATTATGGGTATTTGTCTTAATAACATCTTAAGATACATTGAGGACATTATTTCTTCATTGAGTTCTGTAAACAAGAGAAAAGGCACTGTTGAGTCAAAAGGATATGTTCAGAAGTCTTATACCTGCTCGATGTTGGTGAAGTTTACATTTTGAAATACGTTTCCAAAATCCTTTTCTTATTGTGCCTCTTGGTCTTTTTGTTAAAGATAAATCCAATTCCAGGTGATTTGTTTACACTAACCAAGTCTTTGAATTAACGTTTGTGCAAATGCAGTTTGAAAATTTCTTTGTGTGTGATTTATATAACAACTCTGTGTCGCAATGGTAGCGCGTCTGGCTCCAGTCTAGAAGTTTGCCTGTTCAAATCACGCCAGGGTGATGTGGTTTT
>JAAGZN010000562.1 GCA_024206165.1 Bacteroidota bacterium | reverse complement strand
GCAAGTCCTAAAAGAATAAGGAAGGCAAACATCTTGTAAATATTTTTTACAGTTTACTATGCCTAGGGCCATACCACCCAGGGTATACAAGTTCTTGACTGATCACTGAAGTCAAGCAGGGTCGGGCCATATCGGTACTTGGGTGGGTGACTGTATAGGAACACATGGTGGTGTAGGCTTTTTTTTAATTTTCTAGGCTATCTCTCTTCATCAACAAATGGTTATCTGTCAGCATAAAGAAACTAACCAAGACCTTATTATATGAATTAAGAAACTCCAACAACAGCAGTACTAGGCCGGGGATAGCAGATCTCCTCTCGGAACTAATGGTTTTATGTCCATGGACATATGATCTTTGGAGACTCCGTTTCCATATTTTAATTCAATCTCATTCTATATGAATGCAAGTCGTAAAAGGTTAAGCAAGGCAAACATCTTGTTAATATTATTTACAATTTACTATGCCTATGGCCATACCAACCTGAGTATACCAGTTCTCGCCTGATCAGTGAAGTCAAGCAGG
>JAAGZN010000561.1 GCA_024206165.1 Bacteroidota bacterium | reverse complement strand
TTAGTAGAAACAGATACTACAAATCGTCGACGAAAATGATTAAATACATCGACAAATTTAATTAATTAAATAAAAATGATTAAATTCATCAACAAATTTAATCCAAACCTATAAATCAACGTTCCGTCCGTTCGTCCATTCGTCCGTCCGTTCGTTCGTAGAAAAAAGTTGGAAAATGCTGAGCTTCACCAGCATCTCCTGCTGAGCTTCACCAGCATCTCCATGCAGCACAGCATCTCCTTGTACCACAGCATCAATCAGCTGTGCTGGCTGAATCAGACCAAATAAGCCCCAATCAGCCCAAATCAGCCCAAATCAGCCCAAATCAGCCAAATCAGCCCAAATCATCCCAAATCATCCCAAATCAGCCCAAATCGGTCCAAATCAGCCCAAATCGGCCCAATCACCTCAAATCAGCCCAAATTGATCCAAATCAGCCCAAATCAGCCCAAATCAGCCCAAATCAGCCGAAATCAGCACAAATCAGCCAAATCATCCCAAATCATCCCAAATCATCCCAAATCATCACAAATCAGCCCAAATTGGCCTAAATCAGCCCAAATCGGCCCAATCACCTCAAATCAGCCCAAATCAGCCCAAATTGGCCCAAATTTGCCCAAATTGGCCCAAATTGGCCCACATTGGCCAAAATTGGCCCACATTGGCCAAAATTGGCCCAAATCGTCCCAATCAGCCCAACTCAGCCCAACTCAGCACAAATCAGCCCAAATTGGCCAAAATTGGGTGACCAATATGGCCTAAAAATGGTCCGAAATCATCAAAAATGGTCTGAAATGACCCAAATTGGAAATTGACCAAAATTGACCCAAGTGGACCCAAACATGTTCAAAGTATTTTTTGAACCTCCGCACATGTGAGGAGCATATACATACCCAATCAGAGGATGCTTGGTCGAAATACAGCTGATTTCTGGCAGCTCACTTGATTTGATGAAATATCACCATTTCTCACTTTTGCTTTGTTATATCTTGATCTCTATACTTTTTGCACCTCCACACATGTAATCAGGATATGCATACCAAAAAAGAGGTCACTAGGATGGAAAATGGCCAATTTGTCAGAGGGACAGTAAGACCCTATTTGGGAACAAAATGTGTAAATTAACCAAAATGGTCCAAAATGATACAAAATGGTCCAATATGGTCAATCACGTTACAAAATGGTCCAATTTTGCTAATGTTGGTCAATTTACAATTTCGGCCATCTCAGACCCTTTTTGATGCTCTTTCATCACTGTTAGGCACTTCTCGTCCCCCACACTGACCAACAGTGGCTGATTCGGACCACTTTGTACCGCGCTCGACCATCTTGTA
>JAAGZN010000560.1 GCA_024206165.1 Bacteroidota bacterium | reverse complement strand
TTAATTTGATGAAGTATGATTTTTTTATGATTTTTATAATTTTATTTTTATAAATTAAATATTAAATAAAAGTGATAATTTATTTGGTAAAGTCATAGAATTCAAAATGCATCTGAAAGTATTTGATAATCAAGGAGTTAAGATCAATTATCAGATCATTTTCAATAGCGATGAGTATATAATTTTGTTAATATTAAAAATTAAAGTTATTTTTATGATTAATTCAATTTGCACAGTAACTAAATAATTCTAAAATTAATATCATTTTGAACAAAGTGAAGGATCTTTTTTAAAATATTGTTTTTAATCTAAAAATAGATATTTCGCTTTGCTCAATATGACAATGGAGAAATATAATGCCATTTGAGTTAATTATACCACAATTTATCAATTTGTTTTTCAGTGTTTTCAATATATCGTTCATCAGCTGGCTCCGGCAAAACATTTACTTTAGTAAAAGAATATCTCAATATTGCCTTAAAATATCCCGATGCTTTTAAAAAAATCTTGGCTATAACTTTTACTAATAAAAGTACTCAAGAAATGAAGTCTCGCATTTTAGATCAATTACAAAATATGTCCAAAGGACAATTAGATATATTATCTAAAGAATTAATGAATAAAAATGAATGGACAGAAAATGAATTACAACAGAAATCTAAAACTACTCTTAAAAATATTTTAAATAATTATGATTACTTTTCTGTAAAAACTATTGATAGCTTTTTCCAAGATGTCTTAAATAACTTTGTTAGAGAATTAGGAATAGATGATACCTTTGATATAGAAACAGACTTAAATTATGTGATTGACTCCATAACTGATAAGCTTATAGAACAATCAAATGATATAGCTTTTAATCATGAAATTTCTGAATGGTTATTACAATTTGCTGAAAATAAATTAATATCAGGTAAGAAATGGGATTTTAAAAAAGAACTATCTATTCTTGCAAAACAAACATTTTCTGAAAAATTTATTACAAAAGAAAATCAAATATTAAACTATATATCAAATTATGAAAATGATGATGATACTAAAGTATTAAATAATCAAATATCTCAAAATTTAAATAGCCCTATAAAATTATTATTAGACTCTTTAAATCAAACCATCAAACATTATGAGTCTTCATTAATTTCATTAGGAAAAGAAGCAATAACTAAAATTGAACATGAGAATTTAGAAATTATAGATTTTCTTTATGGCAAAAGCGGAGTAGCTGGATTTTTATATAATCTTTCTATTGGAACTATTAAACCTATTGGAGCTAGAGTGAGAAATGCATTGAATGATAATAGTAAATGGTACAATAAAAACTCACAGAATAAAGATAAAATTGAACAATTAGTTCAAAAAGATTTACAGAATATATTATTAGAAATTGAAGCAATCCAACAAAAGTTTAGTTTAAAATATAATGATGCAATTTCAACAAAACCGTTATTATATGCATTAGGTATTGTAAGTTATATAATTAACTCAATCAAAAATTTCAGACATGAAAATCAGAAATTATTAATATCAGATACCCTTATTCTTTTGAATAAACTTTTAAAACAAGATGATACATCTTTCATTTATGAAAAAGTAGGCAATTATTATAACTATGTTTTTATTGATGAATTTCAAGATGTATCAAATTTACAATGGCAAAATTTATATCCTTTAATAGAAAATATTTTAAGTCAAGGAGGAAAATTAATGATTGTAGGTGATGCAAAACAATCTATATATAGATGGAGGGGTAGCAATTCTAATTTGTTGACATCTAAAGTTGAAAAAGACCTAAAAATTTATGACATAAATAATATATATCTTAATACAAACTGGAGAAGTAATAATGAAATTATTGAGTTCAATAATAATTTTTTTGAAAAAGCAAGTGCATCCCTATATAATGAACTGAAAAATGAAATCGATGGTAATGAAGATAAAAGTCTTAAAGAAGAATTATATGATTATTTAAATGAAATCTATTCTTCCTATTCTAATTGTAAACAAAAATGTTCAAAACTTGAAAATATTAATCAAAAGTCAATTAGTATAGATATCTTAGAAAAAACTGATAAAGACAAAATAAATTTTAAATCAATTATTGATGAAGATGATTTTAAAGAAAAAAAGAAAATTGATGAATATAAGTTTATAATCAATAAAATAGAGGAATTACAAGATTTAAATATTGAATTAAAGGATATCGCAATATTAGTAAGGAACAATCAAGAAATAATAAATATATCACAAGCAATAGAAAATCATAAACTAAATTCTAAATCTTCTAAATATAACTACAATATTAATAGTTCTATATCCTCCTGTCTTTCTAGCAATATAGCAATAAAGTTGATAATTAATATTTTAAAATCTCTTCTTATTGATGATGAATTTATAAATATTGAAACTGCTTATATTTATCATCATTATATATTAAATAAAGAAACACAAGATATAATAAATATAGATAAATCAGAAATAACCAAGATCTTCCCACAAGAATTCTTAATAAATAGAGATAAATTATATAACCTGCAAATCTATGATATCTTAGAATTTATTATAAAAACCTTTAATATTAAAAAAGACATTCATATTGATACCTTCTTAGAATTAGTTATGAAAAATATTCGTGATGAAGATAGTAGTATAACATCCTTATTAAAATGGTGGGAAATTAAAGGACATAAATATTCTATTAATAATACAGAAAATTCTAATTCTATAAACTTAATGACAATACATCAATCAAAAGGCTTACAATTTAAAGCAGTAATAATCCCATTTTGCAATTGGAAGTTAGATCATCATCCATCCAATCCTACTGTAATTTGGAGTGAACAAAATATAAATGAATATTCCCCTCCTATTGTCCCATTATATTATTATAAAAGTCTGAAAAATACCAGTTACCTTAAAGATTATTTTATAGAAAAAATTAACATTTATTTTGATAATCTAAATTTGCTGTATGTAGCTTTTACTCGAGCTGAAGAATTTTTACATATTGGAATCAATTCATTTAAAAATAATATTAATAATGTAGGCGACTTAGTTAATAATATTTATTTAAATAACAAACTTTAAAATGATATGGACAATAAATTGACACCTTACAAAGAATTATACACTGAATATTATGAAATCGATAAACCTCTTCCACCTAAAAATGAGTATGGTTTTTTTAAGTATATTAAAGAAGCCCAGATATTTAATGAATAAAAATGATCAATTGTTGAAATAAACACAGAAACTTATCTATAAAAAAATTTGCCATGGGATAATGTTTACATCATGGACATTAAAATTTTGTGATCCATTATATAGTGCCTGATAGAAAACTCTTAATTTTTAATATTTTAGCATCAAATTTTTATTATCAAAATAGGTTTTCTCATTTTATATCAACATATTTTATTAGTGATAGATACCGATTGTATTTTTTTTATAATATTTTATAATAT
>JAAGZN010000559.1 GCA_024206165.1 Bacteroidota bacterium | reverse complement strand
TTTCCTGAGAATTACAGGTATGAGCCCTGAAAAATTCAATGATATAATAAAGAAACTTCTACCTATATGGAATAAAAAACACATAAAGAAGAAAAAACTAGATGGTAGGCCTTATGGCATAGGAAGCTTAGAAAATCAATTCTTGCTATTTTCCTTATGCATATTTCAATCTTTTTTATTGAGTTGTGATAAAAACAAAAATTTGGGGATATTAAAAAATCAAGTTAAACCAATATCTAATAATACGATCCAAGATGAAAGTTTAACTACATCTAATCAAAATGTTTTAACAGATAAAGATATGGGAAAAGAAGAAAAAGAAGTTTCATTTATTTCGACTAATAAAGAAATTAAAATAATTAGAAATCCATTAATTGTTATTTTAGGAATATCCAAATATAATGTATCTAAATATGAAGATCTTAAAGGTGTTAAGCCAGATTGTAATGGATTTATAAAATTATTTGAATCCTATAAATATAAAGTAATTTATAATGACTTTGAAAAAATTGATAAAAATGGAATTAAAAATTTTTGTAAAAATTGTAACAAAAAATTTCTATCTACAAATAAGTATGATAGTATAATTTTTATTTATTCGGGACATGGACTAATTGGAAAAATAGTTGATAGTAATGGAGTAACAATTGATATATCTAGTATAATCAATTTAAGTTTTAAAAAAATTACTAAAAATTTTCCAAAAATATTCATGAAATTTGGATGTAGAAGCGGTGATGCAGTAGGTTCAGACAAAATTACTGATCCATATCAGTCGATAGTAAATATAAATACAAAAATTTATCATAATACTATACCTAATTTATTATGTATTTATTTTAATTCTCCTTATTATACTACTAAAGATAAATTAAAAAAGTATATAGAAGGAGTTTCTCCTTCCGGGTCCCAATTTATAAAACTATTGGAACATAATTATAAATATCCATCAAAGCTGTTGACATTATTTGATATATTTTACAAAAAGAACCTTAAAGATTTTAATGAGGCACTATTTTATCATTCTACTTTTTGCAACTTTAGTGATTTGATATTAATAAAAAAAATATCAAACTCTAAAAATAATTATGATAATAATATTTTTGAAATAAATTCTATTAAAAATGATGGAAGAAAAAAATATTTAGGAATAAATTTTTTAAGAAGTAAAAAATATGATACAAAAGATGATTTAGAAATGATTAAAAGTCTTTTACAAAATTTAAATCCTGAAAATAATTTACAAACCAATATTTTAAATATTAGCAATGAATTATTAAAAAACCAAGTTTTAGTGGAATCTCAATCTTCTTTGATGATACCTACTGAATTGTTCACTTTTTCTAATAAAACTAATAATAATAAAGATAACTCAAGTTTTAATATTCAAAATCCTAATGTTTATATTTTGAGATCAATTCCTGAAATTTATCAAAAATATGAAAAAAATATAATATTTAATATGAATTTAATAGAAGAATATTTTAAAACGAATTATGAAAATTATATAAATATTGAAAATTCTATTGTTAATAATAGTGAAGATTTTCTTGATCTTTTCGATGGTGGTTTAAAAGAAGATTCTTCAGAAGAAGAAGAAGATGAAAATGAGGATAAAAGTTTTTCTAATCAGAAATCTAATATTGATGTTGATGGGAATATATTATTTTTATTTGGCTTTGGTGATCCAGATCATATTATATTTGATGAATATGAAGAGGGATCATATATAAATATCAAAAAACCAAATAGTCTAAATATACCTCATTTAATGTTTGGTAAAAATACAATATCTATATATCAAAGCTCTAGGGATGATAAAGAATTACCATTTTTTCTTTTCAATGTTATAATTGATGAAAATTTATTATAAAATAAAAGTCTAAATATATACCGGTATTATAATTGATAATCATTTGACTTTTGAATTAAAAAACTGGTTTTAAATAAAATTTGATTTCACTAATATACATAGTGCCTGATAGAAAACTCTTAATTTTTAATATTTTAGCATCAAATTTTTATTATCAAAATAGGTTTTCTCATTTTATATCAACATATTTTATTAGTGATAGATACCGATTGTATTTTTTTTATAATATTTTATAATAT
>JAAGZN010000558.1 GCA_024206165.1 Bacteroidota bacterium | reverse complement strand
ATATTATAAAATATTATAGAAAAAATACAATCGGCATCTATCACTAATAAAATATGTTGATATAAAATGAGAAAACCTATTTTGATAATAAAAATTTGATGCTAAAATATTAAAAATTAAGAGTTTTCTATCAGGCACTAAATATAATTGCAATGCTTGTCTTTTTATAGCTAAAGTTGCCGCCGTTCTTTTGATTATTACTGTATGTCTAAATTTACATCCTTTGCATTTATAACGTTGTTTTCCTTTTGCCTTTTCATCTTTTGTACATACATTATGATGGCATTTAGGGCATTGTTTGTTTATCATTTGTATTTTTTGCTTTGGTGAATATACAAATTTACCAAAACTATTCTTTAGTAGCAATACCGAAAAATTATTATCATCATCAAGATTCACTTCGCTATAATCATCAACAAACACCATATGCTTGTCATTACTATCTTCAGATACTTCTTCATTTTGATTAAGTAAATTTTCAGACATGGGTGCAATACTATTACTATTGTCATTTGGTAATGGAGCTGATTTTGAATCTCTTAAACTAAGTTTTTTGTTCTTAGAGTTCTTTTTATTCTGCATTTCAAATTTAATGTTATTCATATTGCATGAAGAAATTGAAATTATAATATTACAGAATATAATTTTTTTAGGGATATTGATTTTAAGATTGCTCATAGTAGCATTGAATTATAGTTATATTTTAATATAATAATTTTTTGGATTATATTAAATTTATTCTAATTTTTCTGGTTTTATTATTCATGATTTCTGATTTTTGCAATTTCTTTAATTTTAAGTTTGGAATTTTTATCAATATTTTTCTTTGGAACTTTATTTAATAAATCATCTAACTCGGGCTTACCAGCATCAATCCAGCAAGTCATCCAAAAATCACTGACCATTTTTATAGATTTTCTAAATTGTATCTCAACTTGATTATGAATAAGTTCAATATATTTCTGACAATACTCAATTGAAATGACTTTTTTAATAATTCCATTTTTTTCTTCTAATGAATATTTATTATTAGCAGGAAATGTTTTAGTCAGTTCTTTATCCTTATTCAATAGTTCATTTACTAAAAGATGAGAATTATAAATTGCATTCCAAATTACTTTTTTGATATTATTAATATATTCGGCTTTTCCGATTATCAATTCATATCTATCAAAAAATAACTCTGGTATTCTAGTTTCCCAAAAGGCATGAATACCTTTTTGATTTGTAAGTTGACCATCATAATTTTCAGAAGTATGTAAAGGAACATTAGCATCAGCAATATAATGACCAATATCAGCAGATAATTTTAAAATTTTGTTTAAGTCTTTATTTTTAAAAGCTTGTGTTAGTTTATGTTTTTCATTTATTATTGTCCAAGGTAAAGTTCCATGTAATTGTAAAAAATCATTTGAGTAACTTAAGGAAACAGATCTCCAATCTTTCGGTAAATCTTTAACTCCGGTTTCTTTATTTTTAAAATTACTTTCTCTTTTTATAAAAGCTTCAATATCAATATAATGTTTACAAGCTTCACCTTCAATGACATATCTTCTTTTATCCGGATTTACTGCGCTTTCTTCTATATAATCCGCATAATATTTGTAAAATCCAAACATTTTTGGAGGAAGAGAAAAAATTGCATGTTTATTAATTTTTCTATGAGCAAAAAATCCCCAACAATAGCTTTTATTATATGTTAAGATTAAAATTAGAAATATTTTAAATAACATATTGCAGCTAACATAAAATTTATTTTTCATATCATAATTTTTTATAAAAACACAAATTATTTATTCCATAATACTATCATATAAAAATTGTATATATTTTAAGCAAAATATGTTGTAATTATTGCAAATTTATATTTATTTAAATAATAATTATATATATTTGAATTATTTATAAATAAAATCTGGATATTGAAATATGCAAAACATTTGCAAATATTTTAAAACAATTTTATCAAAATATTTTATTTTTAATATATTGAAAATATAAAAAATTCATTTTCAATAAAATTAATGAGTTATGAATTATAAATATTTTAAATCTATAATCTTTGTTTTTTTATTGATATCTTCAACTTATTGTAAAAAAGTAACCAATGATAAAAATCTTCTCAAAAAAGCATCCCCAATTTTAAAAGCATTTTGGAGACTTAATATTTTATCCAATACACAAAATTTTGAATCAAAAGATTTTTTTATAGAAGGGAGCACATTTGATTGTAGTAAAAATCATATCTATTCATTAAATAGTGTTTGTAAGCAAACAAAACTATAGTTAAAAGTTACAATTTAAATTCATGTATATATCACAAAAGAAGTAGTCAGCTTATAAAAACACAAAATATACCAAAAACATACCTATCGAATAATAAGTCAATTCCT
>JAAGZN010000557.1 GCA_024206165.1 Bacteroidota bacterium | reverse complement strand
TAATTAATTAACTTATTATTCGATAGATGTGCTTTTCATATGTTTTCTGGTTTTATATGCTTATTGCTTCTTTTTTGATTTATACACAACTTAAATTGTGATTTTTAGTTGTGGTTTTGTTTTCTTACAAACACTATATAGTATGGCTTCCTTTGCTATAATTTTCCATGTCACAAATGTAACATTTTACATTTAAAATAAGGAATTTAAAGGACTGAAGTCATTTTCCATCTGAAAGATGGAGGCTTTAACCAAATTTGAGACAGTAAATTTAATATGATAAAAATTTACAAATTAATTATTCCATTTAGGATTCCAAATTGTTTCAGATCGTATCTTCCTTTCAAGAAATATAAATCTTTTATTATCAATATAATTAACAATAAAAAATACTAAAGCATTTACAAAAATAGATATTAGGATTATTAAGTTTTTATCAATACTAAAATACAATAATATTAGCATTGTAATTAAACTAAAAATTATAGCTAAAAAAAAAGAATTTTTTGAAGGTTTTAATCCAACTACACCAAATATGAAAGGTATAGTTGTTGTACTCATAAGACAACATGCAAAATAAATCATTAAATAAACATTTATTTCTAATTTGGCAATAAAAACTGAAATTAAACCAATAATAAAAGTAATAGTTCGTATATAAGTAAGGTTATTAAAATTTATTTTATTACTTCTAAATAATGGTTCTAGAATATCATGAACAAATAATAAACCTGCAGAATTTAAAAAAGAGTCTGCAGTTGACATTACTGCTGCAAGCAAACCTATAAATAAGAATCCCTGCAATATTGGAGAAAACATATTATTTATTATTGATGGAAAAATTAGTTTAAAATTAATTGCAGGATATAAAATAAAAGCACCTAAACCAATAAGGGTAATTAATGATTTTATTATAACAATTACTAAACTATTAATAATAAAGATATTTCTAATTTGCGTCTTATTATGCATCATGAGAATTCTTTGAATAAATGGGGGTGACAGAATTGTCGTTGGTAAAAGGTATCTGACTAAAGATATTACTAAATAATAATTAAATTTAGAATGAGTAAGGATTTTAAATTTTTTAGGATCTATATTATTAATCTTATTATAAAAATTAGAAAATCCTTTTATTTTTATCAATATTATAAATGCAATAATTAAAATTACCAAAAGCAAAGCACAAAATTGAAAGACATCTGTCATTGCAACAGAACGAATTCCACCTAAAGATGAATATATCGCTATAATTATGCCACCAATCCAAATACTATATATAAACTTAATTTACAGAAAAGAAGATAAAATTCTACCTATAACTAATATTTGACTCCCAACAATCATTAAACAAAATAAAAATCCTATTATACTAGATATTATTCTTGCTTTATGACCATAAATTAATCCAACTATATTTCCCATTGTCAAACTTTCATTAAAATATAAGATTGAAGGAGCTATAAAAAAACCTATTATAAGAAATGAAATTACTATTGTAATTATTGTCAATACTATAAAAATAATTCCATCATTAAAAGCAATGCAAGGCAATGCCTGAATGTTATTGCCTCC
Organism: Bacteroidota bacterium; assembly: GCA_024206165.1. Classification (GTDB taxonomy): domain Bacteria; phylum Bacteroidota; class Bacteroidia; order Cytophagales; family Amoebophilaceae; genus JAAGZN01. The sequence continues at coordinate 2,803 of JAAGZN010000557.1, read as the reverse complement.
AATAAAAGTTGCAATAAATGTCATTATAAGAATATGATTGCTATATGATCTATTTGCAATGGCATAATCTTTTATAGTATTTATATTTTTGCTAGCAAGTATTCCAATAAATAATGTTAGCAATAAAAAGGAATATACTATAATATGGTTAATACTTAAAAACTCCATACTAATTCATATTTTATAACTATATAAATTACCGCAATTTATGAACTGATTGGTTAACAAATAACAAATTATAAAAAAATTATATAGAATTTAAATATTTAAATATAAATTGAAAATTTGAAAACTTTAAAATTAAAGAATAAAAGAACAATAATTTAATTTTGTTTTTTAAAAAAAAATAATTATTTTACACCAAAATCAAACTATGATAAATATATCACGATATATAAGTGTCACATTTCTAATTTTCAATATAGTCTAAATATTAGGACTATAAAAAGATATTTTATTTCAATCAATATTTCTCTAATTTATAAAACTTTAAAAATCAAAATCATGGATAACAAACAAAACGAAATTGGTTTCAGTTCAAAAATAGGATTTTTAGCAGCAGCAGCAAGTTCAGCAGTAGGTGTTGGTAATATATGGAGATTCCCTTATTTAACCGGTAAATATGGAGGAGCATCTTTTGTATTATTATATATCGTTTCAGTTTTTATTTTAGGAATACCTTTAGTATTAGCAAAGTTAGCTTTTGGCAGAAAGATGAAAGCAGGCACTTTTAAAGCTTACTCTTCATATAAGCCCAAAATTTGGAGATTGCTAGGTTTTGGATCGGCTTTTACTTCTTTTATAATGTTATCATATTATATTGTTATTACTGGATGGTTCTTTGGATATTTTTTTAAAATAATTAATAAAGAAATTTTTCAAAATATCGATCTTGCAGTAAATTTTTCTAATTTTACAAGTAATGTTACTTTAAATATTTTTTATACTTTATTTGCAATATTCATTATTGCTTTAATTGTAAGGAAGGAAATAAATGAGGGAATAGAAAAAATTTCTAAAATATTAATGCCTTTATTCCTTCTTTTATTAATTAGTTTAATAATATATTGTTTTACTTTAAAAAATAGTGGAAAAGGTTTACGATTTTATTTATTACCAAATTTAAAATATATAAATTTAGAAGCCTTTCATGCTGCTTTGACTCAAGCGTTTTTATCACTATCTATTGGCTTGGGAATATCTATAACATATGGTGCCTATGTTAATAAAAAAGATGATCTAATAAAGTCTACTTTAATTATTGCTCTAAGTGATACTATAATTTCCTTGTTAGCAGGACTAATAATTTTTCCTTTAATTTTTCAAGCTGAATTAGAACCTAATCAAGGAGCTTCTTTGATTTTTATATCTTTACCATTTGCATTCAAGTCATTAGGGGTTTTGATTGGATGGATATTAGGTATTTTCTTCTTCTTACTTCTTATTTTTGCTGCAATTACTTCTGCAATTGCTTTATTAGAAGTTCCAACTAAATTTGTAATTGAAAAATTTAAAATTAGTAGACAAAAGACTGTCATTATTTTATGTACTTTATTATTTGCTTTAAGTATTCCAAGTATTTTATCTAACGGTGGCAATAAATTTTTTACAAAATTTTGGTTTAATAATAATACTTATTTTAGCTTTTTAGATACAATGGATTTATTATCTGCAGACATTATTGCTCCTTTGATTGCATTGTTTTTTAGTTTTTTTATTTCTAAGAAATTTAAAATTGAAAATTTATTAAAAGAAATTAGAACTAAAGAGCAAAAAAATAATTTACTTGAATTATATTTAAAAATTACAATAAAGTTTATATGCCCTATAGTAATTGGTTTATTATTAATTTTAAAAATAGCATCTATTTTCTTTGGAAAAAATATATTTTTTTAAATCTTTAAGCAAATCAATTTTTTACTATATCTCTTGATATTCATATTATATTATAAGTATTTACATAATAATTTTGTTACATTTCCTGCTATCTATAATTTGCATTTCAACAAATCAAAATAATTTATGATGTACTTTTTCTAAACTTAAATATATGTTATGCAAATATCTATTAATTTATTAAATCCAACGATATTAATAGTCGGTGGATTTTTAGTTATAACTTTAATAATCGGAATATGGGCAAGTAGAAAAATAAAGTCTTTAAATGATTATGCTTTAGGAGGTAAAAATTTTAATACTACTACTCTTACTCTCACTCTATTAGCAACTTACATAGGTGGTGCTCAATTAGAAACAATTAATAAGATATACAGATCAGGTATTATCATTTCAGTTGCAAGTTTAGGAATAATTTTTCAACACTTATTTTTTGCTTATATAATAGCACCTAAAATTATATATTTTAAAAATTGTATTACAATTGGTGACTTAATGGAGAAGTTATATGGTAAAAAAATTAAATTTATTACAGGAGCCATTATTACTTTTTTTTCATTATTTACAATCGGATCACAATTTTTTATGATTGGTAAAATTTTTAATATACTTTTGGATATTAAAACAATATATGGAATAATCATTGGAGGAAGTATTTTAATTTTATATTCTACAATAGGAGGAATAAAAGCTGTAGCAATAACAGATATTTTTCAATTTTTAATTATAGTAATTGTAATTCCTTTTATTGCTAGTTTCTTACTAAATAGTGCCTGATAGAAAACTCTTAATTTTTAATATTTTAGCATCAAATTTTTATTATCAAAATAGGTTTTCTCATTTTATATCAACATATTTTATTAGTGATAGATGCCGATTGTATTTTTTCTATAATATTTTATAATAT
>JAAGZN010000556.1 GCA_024206165.1 Bacteroidota bacterium | reverse complement strand
TGATTCTTTATTCCATCCCTCAGCATGGTGAGGCGACCCCTCTCAGCTGGCAGTGTTGACTTCAACGGACCATAACTCAGCAGTTTTATTATCTTTCTGTCTATTTCTTTCAAATTAATAGCACATCAGCATTTTCTCGATCCAGAGCCGCCTTGAACAGGTGCACAAATACTCTCAAATACGCACAAATACACTCAAATACGCTCAAATACGCTCAAAAATGGCTAAATATCCAATTTTGGACCTATGGCATATGGCATATGGGCATGCATTATGTGGCATGTGGGGTTTCTAGGCACTCAGTAGGTTGTATATGGCAATCCTGTGAAGATTAGAACTAAATTGCAGTTCTGGAAGGCCATATGTCATAGGCCCAAAATTGGATTTTTAGCCTGTTTTGAGTGTATTTGAGCGTATTTGAGCATATTTGGCCATATTTGAGCGTATTTGGGCTCCTGTTCAGAGTGGCTATGGCTTGAGAAAATGCTGACATGCTATTAATTCGAAAAAAATAGCCCAAAAGATAATAGATCGGCCGAGTTATGGTCCGGAGAAGTAAACACTGCCAGCTAGGAGGGGTCGCCGCATTGGCCTGAGCAGCGGTGCCGGACATATGTCAGTATTGGGGTATATACAATCATTCCGCTGCTCAGGACAATCAATTCGGTCTACCACAGAACCAGTTCTGAAAAAGGGGGAATGAGCAGACGAGCAGACAGAAGGTGTCGGCAGTAGAGTTGTAAGCAGTAGAGGCGGCTCCAGCTCCAACTATCCGGCCGATCCAAGGCAGCCGTGGCCATCCGTCGCAATTACAGGGGAATGCATGTTAAGTGTCCTGTGCAGTGCAGTGCAGTACTGCACGTGACACTATAGTGCAGTGCAGTGCAGTGCAGTGCAGTGCAGTGCAGTG
>JAAGZN010000555.1 GCA_024206165.1 Bacteroidota bacterium | reverse complement strand
ATATTATAAGTTTAGCTAAATTATTGGCATTGTTAACTTAGTATAGTTATTTATAAATTCTGTATTTTAAAACTTCAAAATAATTTTTAAAATGAAGAATTATTTTGCGAAAAACCTTAAGACCTATTTTAAATTAACAATGCCTAATTTTATATATACCCTTCGTCAATTTTTAGTTTTGTTTTTTTTGAAGCAAGTACAGCTAATTGATCACATCTTTCATTTTCAATATGTCCACTATGACCTTTTACCCATTTTAAATTAATATTATGATTTTTGGAGGCATTATCAAATCTTAGCCAAAGATCCTTATTTTTTTTCTTTTTAAAATCTATTTTAATCCAATTTTCTAACCATCCCTTAGTAATAGGATCAACAACATATTTTGAATCAGAATGAATAATGACATCACAAGGATTGCAATTTAAAGCTTCTAAAGCCAATATTACAGCCATTAGCTCCATCCTATTATTAGTGGTATATTTAAAACCTTGAGAAATTTCTTTTATATTAGATTCATGCTTTAAAATTGCAGCACAACCCCCTGGGCCCGGATTTCCTCTTGAAGAGCCATCTGTAAAGATTTCAATTTTAGGTATTTTTTTTGAAGAGCTATCTTTCATTTTTTTCTAAAACCAAATATACTTCTTTTCTTTTGTGTTTTTAAAGTTTTTTTAATTTTTGAATTTAATTCATAGTTTTCTCCAAGATATACTTTCTTAACTTTTTCATCTTTAGCAAGCTCTTCAGCAGTACCATGTTTTAAAATATTACCTTCAAACATAATATAAGAATGATCAGTAATTGCTAAAGTTTCATCAACATTATGGTCAGTAATTAAGATTCCTAAATCTTTTTCTTTCAATCTTTTAAGTATTTCTTGAATTTCTTCAACAGCAATAGGGTCAACTCCAGCAAAAGGCTCATCAAGTAATAGAAAAGTAGGATCAGTAGCTAAAGCACGCGCAATTTCTGTTCTTCTCCTTTCTCCTCCTGATAAAATATTTCCTTTATTTTTTTTAATATGAGAAAGTCCAAATTCATCTAATAATTTCTCTTGCTTTTCTTTTCTTTTCTTTTTGGTAAGATTCGTAAATTGTAAGACAGCCATAATATTATCTTCAACAGATAATTGTCTAAATACGGAAGCTTCTTGTGGAAGATATCCAATACCCATTCTAGCTCTTTCATGAAGAGATAATTCAGTGATTTTTTTATTATCTAGAAAAACTTCGCCTTCGGTAGGAGGAATTAGGCCTGCGATCATATAGAATGTCGTTGTCTTACCAGCTCCATTTGCTCCTAATAAACCGACAATTTCTCCTTTAGAAACTTTTAATGAAACTCCCTTAACCGTCATTCTATCGTAAAATACTTTTATTAATCCCGATGCTTTTAAAGTCATGATTTTTTAAATCTCTATTTATATTTTTATGTAATTAATCTATTTTATTTAATATCTCAATTAAATTTAATATTTTTTATTTAAAAACTAGAACTTTTAATATAAATGTAATTAATATCTTAATTAGTGTTTGTAAGCAAACAAAACTATAGTTAAAAGTTACAATTTAAATTCATGTATATATCACAAAAGAAGTAGTCAGCTTATAAAAACACAAAATATACCAAAAACATACCTATCGAATAATAAGTCAATTCCT
>JAAGZN010000554.1 GCA_024206165.1 Bacteroidota bacterium | reverse complement strand
GAATTCCCAAAATCGAACAAAAACCGGCACTTTCTTGAACTGACTTCATCTCGGCGATAAAAGGCTGAAAAAGATGAATCGAGACAATTAAACTTTGTATATAGTAAATGCTCAAGTTGGATATCTCATAATAGACTCAATATTTACTGCCCCAACATGGGGCTTGATTACTGGAATTAGAATTCGCAAATTCCACAACAACTGGCCCTTTCTCCAACTCTTTTCTGTGAGAAAACGCTGAAAGAAATTGAAACAATTAAACATGTTAGATCAGATAATCAAGTAGGATAAAAATGAACTGCCCTATTTGGCTCAACATTTCAACAATTACTGCCCCACATAGGGCTCGACAATTACTGCCCCAAATAGGGCTCAACAATTACTGCCCCACGTAGGGCTCAACAATTACTGCCCCACGTAGGGCTCAACAATTACTGCCCCACGTAGGGCTCAACAATTACTGCCCCAAATAGGGCTCAACAATCACTGCCCCAAATAGG
>JAAGZN010000553.1 GCA_024206165.1 Bacteroidota bacterium | reverse complement strand
TAGAACAAACAGAATCGGTTTATTCCATTGGAAATGCCTACTTAACAAGAAATTTTGGTGAACTATTATTGCGGGACTAACTTTTCACTAAATTTCATGGGGAACTATAAGAAACCGTCGAAGAAAGAAGTTCTAGGCTGTTCCAATGGACATAACTGTTGTAATACCTATGTTTACAACGTTTTAGAGCAAACGGAATCGTTTTATCCCATGGGGAATGCGTACTTTACAAGAAATTGTGGTGAACTATTATTGCGGGGCTAAGTTTTCACTAGGTTTCATGAGGAACTATAAAAAAACCCTCGAAGTAATAAGTTCTACACTGTTCCCATGGACAGAATTGTTGTAATACGTATGTTTACAACGTTTTAGAGCAAAGGAAACCGTTTTACTCCATGCAAAAGGCGTACTTAATTAGAAAGTGAAGTGAACTCTTATTCTGGGGCTAAGTTTTCACTAAGTTTCACGGGGAACTATAACAAACCCTCTGTGTAATAAGTTCGAGGCTTTTCTTATGGACGGAATTGTTGTAATACGTATGTTTACAACGTT
>JAAGZN010000552.1 GCA_024206165.1 Bacteroidota bacterium | reverse complement strand
GATAAAAAAGACATGTTTTTACCTCGAATAATTAATTATTTTTGATGAGCATATTATATAAAATTCAATATTGTTTTTGTATCTTTTTTATGGAAATCACAGATTTTTTTTTAACATTAAAAAACTTACCTTAGTTGTGCAAAGATCTTTTATAATGTATAATTTCTTCTTTATTCCCTAAAAGTTTACTCCATTTTTGCTTAAAAGAAATTTTACCTTTTAAACTCTTACCATAAGAAGAAGACTTTTCTTTAATATTTAAGCCTTTTCCCGTTGCACCTAATCTTAAAGCTTCTGTAGAATCACGCGACATAGGTCTAATCCTATAATTACTCCATCTCCTCCAGCAGGCAAGGTAGACGCCGCAACCATCTCTGCTATATCTGCAATATGTTTGTCCAGCATAACTGTCTTATCATCAAGTGCTTAAGCCGTTAAGTTTAATTCTTCTGAACCATCACGATTTTTAAAAACAACAAAGTCTAAAGGAACATCTTGCCGATTTCTTATTCTAAAAATGCCTTCAGAGACATAAATTTCCTTAGCTCTATCAGAAATTTTCCCTTGCCAAAAAATTCCATCCTCAATTAAAATATTAGCTTTTGCAATATAGTCATTCATAAATTTTAATAATTCTTGCTTTTGTAAACCTTTTAAAGCATAATCCAGTGTATTCCAAACAACTTTTTTGTTAAATGTAGGATCTTGAAGTGCACTGGCAACCATTAAAGTTTCATGTTTAAAAACTCCATTTTTTTTCTCAATATTTTCTAAGATATTATTTCTAACCTGTGCCTGTTGATGAATTCTATTATAATATAACCTTTTATTATGAGTCTGACCTGCTTTAGGTCTAATAACTTCAAAAGAAATATTTTTAGCACGCAAAAACTCCATCATCCCTTGAGTATGATATCCACCAACAATAACAACTTTAACAGGAGAATCTTGAGAGTTTTTAAAAACATTTTCCAAAATAACTTCATTTCTTTTTTCTGCAATATGATAAAAATTATCCATATTTGCATCAATAGATCTTAACAACTTTTCTTGTTTTGAAAAGTCCTTATTATGATATAAAATATTGCTGAGTTCTCTCATATTCGTGTATAAAATTTCTCGTTTTTCTCTCCATTCTTTGACATCATACATACTAGCAGTCTGACCAAAATAATCTTTCATTAATTCTAACAAATTTTTAGATTCTATAAGTTTTAAAAGTTGTAACCGATCCTTCCCCAAAGCCATACTAACGGCTTGTTCAAAACCTGCAATTTCTTCGACTAATAGAAGTTTATCCACTCTACTTTGGTACTCTTTAAACTTCAAAAATTTTTGCATTTCTAAAAAATCATTTGGAACCTTTATCTTCATTTTTTTTATTAACTTATATGTATACTCTTTATCTTTACTTTTTAAATAATCATCTTCTGTCAGGTAATTACTTAATTGCTTTCTAATTGTTTTAAATTCTTGTTGAAATCTTAATTTCTTAATTGTATTCTTAACTTGCAATGCCTGTAAAAATATTTGAATATTCGGATAGTCGATTAAAGTTTTCAACTTATTTTTAGAAAAACCTATCTGCTTTTGAATATATTCTTTAAGAGTTAAGCCAGAGTTTTGTAACCATTGAAATTCTTGGAGTTCTTCTGTAGTAATAAGGTTGATTGCTTTCTCTATTTTTGTACTAATGCTTGCAAAAATATCTTGCCAGTCTGCATAAAAAAGATATGATTGATAAAGAAGTTCAGAATTACGATCATAAAGGTCTCTACTTTCCACCCCAAAAATCTTAACATTCTTATCATACTTGACAGCATATATTTCAGCACCACTTAAATATCCTTCTTCCAAATATTTATTTAAAATTTTTTCTTTGATTATAGGTTTAGGAATTTCAGAAAAAACACTAGTATCAATATTGCCTACCGAACCTTCTACACCAATAAACTTTAATTTATTCTGATAGACACCTTTCAAATTCTTGATAATCTCTGCAATATTAGTTTGGACATCAGGATTACAATGTAAATCTTCAATACAAATTACTTTTTGGTTGGATTCACCCGTAAATTTATAAATAACTTCACCGATATTAGAAGTTATCAAAGTAGGAGGGACACTTATATACTGTACCCCATTAAGAAATTTATAAAAAGTGAGAATATTAATATAATAAAATCACTTAAATTAATGGAGGTCCTTTTAAAAAAATGAAAAATAATTACTCCTCTCAAG
>JAAGZN010000551.1 GCA_024206165.1 Bacteroidota bacterium | reverse complement strand
CATTTGTATCTTTGTTTTTTCAATACTAGGCCATCCTTTGTATATGTAGATGATTTACATTTTGGACATTCTTTCATTTATATAATTTTTGGTTTAATATATAAATTTAATCAAACTATACGAAATTAACAATGCCAAAAAAAGAATATAGGAAAAAAGGTTTTGGTACACAAATAGTAAATAAAATAATAGAATTAGCAAGAAAGGAATCTATAAAATATTTAAAAATTGAGGTAAATAAAGATCAAGATATTTCAAATGCCTTTTGGTCTTCATTTGAATTCGAATTTTCATCTAAAAATAGAAATATTTACAAATTAAAAATTTTTTAGATTTATAATAAAACAAAAGAATCATATATGTTTTAAAATAAAGTTATAATTCTTATAAATCAAATATATAATAAAAAATCCTCATTATGCCCCAGTACAATGGAATTAATCAATACTAAATAAACAAAATACAATACAGGGTAAATTTTACAATATAATATTTCTTTAATAATTAAATTTTAAATATAATTAGAACTTGGAAACATATTTATATCATTCTCAAATTTAAATAAAATGCTAAAATTTAATAAAACAGTATATATAGTTATAATATTTTTTATAAGTTGTTCCGGATTAAAAAGAAACACTTTAAATTTAAATACAGTAAAAAATGAAAAGGCAAATCAAATAATATCATCAAACAAAAATATTCTATACAACAATATCAAAAGAAAAGCCTCAAAATTCCATAAAATTAACATAACGCCATATATGAAGCCTTATCAATTATTATTACTTTGTATGTGTGGACTTTTTTATAATATAGAAAGTAAAGACTGTAATAATACAAGTACTAATATCATTGCTTTTTTTAAAAGATGTTGTCCAGATGGATGGACCAAAGTTGATAGGATGACAGAATGTATGGGATTTGATAGTAGTAGATGTGGAATACAAGAAATAGCCGAATTACTCGAATTGGTATTGTGCGAAAGACAATCCAATCCTTTTGATCAAGTAAGAGATGATTTAGAAAGTTTAGAAGCTTGGAATTTGACTTTGACAATAATATTAGGAGTTGCTATAGTTGTTGCATTCTTTTGTTTAATTGGCTTATGGACAGCAAAATAATTTTTATTTATTCGAAATTTATGAAATATATGTCAAAACCTATTAAATTAGAAATAAAAAAATCTGATCATTCTGGAAAAAAATATATGGCTATCTTTACTATGGAAAATGGACAAACAAAAATTATTCATTTTGGTGCGAAAGGATATGAAGATTATACTATGCATAAAGATGAAAAAAGAAAAAAATTATATATAAATAGACATGAACAAAATGAAAACTGGCATGATCCAATGACACCCGGAGCCTTATCAAGATTTATATTATGGAATAAAACTAGTCTTCAAGATAGCATTTCAGATTTTAAATCAAGATTTAATTTAAAATAATTTTTATAAATAGAATATATAAGATAAAATTTTATAGATCAATTTAGAAATTAAAAAATCATAAGCATGGAATGACTCAATTGGTGAAAATTCTACAAAATCACAACCTACAATATTACAATTTTTAATAATAGGTTTTAGAGTATTTATAACTTCATACCAAGATAATCCTCCAGGTTCAGGTGTGCCTGTTGCGGGCATTAGACTCGAATCAATAACATCAACGTCAAAAGTTAAATAAACATTTTTGTTTTTTAGAAAAGAGATAATTTCATTTATATCCCAATTTTCTTTATCCTTTGCCCAAAATACTTTTATTCTATCTTTATTATTCACATAATAATCTATTTCTTCTTTAGAAGTTGATCTAATACCTAAAGATAAAATTTTTATATTTTTATAGTCTAGACATCTACGCATTGCACATGCATGACTATATTTTTTATTTTGATATTGATTTCTTAAATCAGTGTGAGCATCAAAATGTAAAATTATTATTTCATCATATTTATTTACAAATGGTTTGATTGCCGCAGAAGTTAGGGAATGTTCTCCTCCTATTATTATAGGAAATTTATTATCGATCAATATTTTTGATACTATTTCATTTACCTGAATTAAAGCATCTTCAATTTTAGTTTTAATTTTAGGTTCTTCTAAACAAAAAAATTTCATTTTATCACAAGGTTCTAACCAAAATTCTTCATCAAATAATTCTATATATTGACTTGCTTTTAAAATTGCATTTGGGGCATTTTTAGTACCTTTGCCATAACTTGTAGAATATTCTAATCCAAAGGGTACTATCACTGCTTTTGCATCATTATAAGATATATCACCATCCTCAAGTTCCAAAAATTTGTTTTTGTTTGACAAAAATTTCATTTTTTAAAAAAAGTTTTAATATAAGGTCCAAAAGAAATTACTGCTAAGGCTAGCCAAATAAAAGAAAAAGATATCAATTTTATAGAATTAAAAGATTCTTTTAAAATAAATATCCCTAATAAAAAATGAATTGTAGGTTCAATATAATGCAAAAATCCTAAAGTTGATAAACTCAGCTTTTTTGAAGAGAATAAATATAAAAACATCAAAGTAGGAGCTAAACAACCTATTAAAATTAAAGTAAAAGATATTGAAAGATCAGAAAATAAATTAAAATGGAAATCATTATTAGAATATAGACAAAATAAATATCCACAAGAAATAGGAAATAAAAAAGAAGTCTCCAAAATTAAACCATGTAAAGGTTTGATCTTAATTGTTTTTCTTATTAAAGTATATAATGCAAAACAAAATGCTATGCTTAATCCGATATAAGGAATTTTACCATAAAATAAGATATATACAAATATTCCAATGCAGCTTAAAACTAAACTTATTTTTTGAAATATTGTAAGTTTTTCTTTCAAAACTAATACTCCTAAGCAAATATCTATAATAGGACAAATAAAATATCCCAAACTAACATTTATAACATTTTCTGTGATTGAGCCTTTTATAAAAATAAACCAATTAATACTTGTAAGAATTGTGGTACATAAAATAAAAAATAAATTTTTAAGATTAAGATCTTTAAATATATTTTTTAAATTTCCGGTTATAAAAGCTACAAATATTAAAAAAAAGGATGAAATAAATATTCTAAAAGATAATATTTCTAAGGCAGGCAAATCTTTTACGACTTTATATATCAGAGGAAATATCCCCCATAATGTGAAAGCCAAAATTGCTGTAAATATGTAAAATGCTTTTCTCACTTTTTATATTAAGATTTAATAAATAAATTAATTAAATAAAAGATGAAATAAAACTTTATTCAAAAATTTTAATAATTATTTTTGATAATGGGGCTGTAGAAAATTAAAAATTATCATTTTAAAATCTTCAAAAACAGGCCATATGGGCCTATCGGCTGCGCCGACAAACCCATTTTTCTACAAGCCCATAATTTAAATTAAATCTAAATTATATTTATTAAAATATAATTATTGATGATCTTCAATTCATTCTATTAAGAATCAATTTATATTTCTCATATTTTTGATAAATTCTCTAAATAATCAAAGTGATTAGATTACCTCTTTTAACTTAACTATAACTCAAATAAACTTAACTAAATAACTTTAGCTATAAGCTAAAACATATTATTAAAATAATTATATCGAAATAAAAAAGACCATTTCAGTAATCAACACTTTAAATATTTTATATATCTTTGCAAATGAACTAACATTGAGATTAAAATCTATTACTTATAATTAAAATTATATGTTAAAATTTTTATATTATTTTTATATATCAGCTTTACTAATAAATTGTCAAGCTAATCAGCATAGAAATATGCATTCATTAACTCAGCAGAAGTCAAATTATATTCCTAAGCATATTTGCTGTTGCTGCTGTTGTTCTTACTGCTGTTGTTGCTCTTGTTGTTATAAAATAAATCTTCAAAACTCTTTCGATAATCAAATTAAGTGTTTACCAAGAATTTTTCCTCAGAATAATTTTGATAAAAACAAAAATCATAATATCATAGGCAGTTTTGATAATTCATACAATGATAATATATTCTCAAAATCATTAAAATATCAATGGAATGAGATTCAAGATTATAAATATTTTAAAAGAAAAAATGAAAAGTGGAATTTATCTTTTCCAAATACAACCAATAATTATATACATAATAAAAATTATATAAATCAAAATAATTTTCAAAAAGAAAATTTTAATAATGGTGGTATCACTAATATCAACAATATCACCAATATTACGAATATCTATAATAACAATATAACTATTGATCATAATAAAAATAGTTCTAATTTTAATAATTACAAAACTGCTTCTAATGATAACATAAAACAAAAAAAAGGACATAAAAAAATAAGAAGATTAAATACTAATAAAAAACACTTAAGACAAAAAAAGATAATTTATAAAAAAGAAAAATATTTGAAATGTAATTTCTGTATTAAACAATTTGCAAGTAATTATGAATTGGAAAGGCATGAAAGGGTACATACTGGAGAAACACCATATAAATGCTCAATATGTAATAAAACTTTTAAACAAAGCGGACATTTATATACTCATAAAAAAAATGTTCATTGTTTTGATAAAAAATTTAAGTGTGTAAAATGTAGAAAAAAATTTAAAAATAAAAATACTTTAAACAAACATTAAATTGTTCATAATCCAAAGATGAATTATAAATGTGAAATATGTAATAAAAAATTTAAAAGAAAAGGAAATTTAAAAACACATTTACAATATCATTTAAAAGAAAAGGAAATTTAAAAATATATTTACAACATCACCTAAAGTCAAAGTATAAACTTAAGCTAAAATATAAAAGACTATCAACATTTCTTAATTTGATATTTCGAAATGAATTTATCAAAAATCGATTAAGTATCTATATTAGCATATTTAGCATGTTTCTCAATAAATTCCCTTCTTGGTGCCACTTCATCACCCATCAACATAGAAAAAACACGATCAGCTTCAGCAGCAGATTCTATAGAAACTTGTTTTAAACTTCTATTCCCTTTATTCAAAGTTGTCTCCCATAATTGATCTGCATTCATTTCTCCAAGACCTTTATAACGTTGGACATTAACATTTGTGTTCTTTCCTGAAGAATTCATTCTATTAATAGCAGTTTCTCTTTGTTCGTCGGTCCAACAATATTCTTTTTCTGTACCTTTTTTAACTAAATATAAAGGAGGTAAAGCGATATACAAATATCCATTTTTAATGAGGTCTTGCATATATCTAAAGAAAAAAGTCAAGATTAGAGTTCTAATATGACTACCATCAACATCGGCATCTGTCATTATTATTATTTTATGATATCTAAGTTTTTCAAAGTTGACTGCTTTAGCATCTTCTTCATTTCCAAAAGTGACCCCAAGAGCAGTTATCATATTTTTTATTTGTTCATTTTCATAAATTCTATATTCTTGCGCTTTTTCTACATTTAAGATTTTACCTCTTAATGGCAATATAGCTTGAAATTTTCTATCTCTTCCTTGTTTTGCAGTACCACCAGCAGAGTCTCCCTCAACAATAAAGAGTTCACATTTTTCAGGATCATTATCAGAGCAATCAGCTAATTTACCAGGAAGGCCCGTTCCTACTAAAACATTTTTTCTTTGAACCATCTCTCTTGCTTTCCTCGCAGCTTGTCTGGCTTGAGCAGCTATTATAACTTTTGCAATTATTATTTTAGCTTCTTTAGGATTTTCTTCAAGATAATTTGTTAAGATTTCACTTACACAACTATCTACGGCTCCTATTGCATCTGCATTTCCTAATTTTGTTTTTGTTTGTCCTTCAAATTGTGGTTCTGCAACTTTAATAGATATTACTGCAGTTAGTCCTTCTCTAAAATCATCTCCTACGATATCTACTTTAGCTTTTTCCAAAAGCTTAGATTTATCAGCATAACTTTTTAATGTCCTTGTTAATGCTCTTCTAAATCCTGAAACATGCGTCCCTCCTTCTATCGTATTTATATTATTAACATATGAAACAACTGTTTCACTATATGAAGTATTATAATTTAAAGCTATCTGTACTGGAATATTATTTTTTTCTCCTTCAACATATATAGGTTTTTGCGTTATACTTTCTTTAGTACCATTTAAATATTTTACAAATTCTCTTAAACCTCCTTCAGAATAGAATGTGTCATTTAAAGGCTGGTCATCATCATTTAATTCTCTTAAGTCTTTCAGATTTATTCTTAATTTAGCATTAAGATATGAAAGTTCTCTCAATCTCGATGCAACTGTATCATAATCAAAAACTGTAGATGTAAATATGGTATTATCTGGTTTGAAATATATTTTAGTTCCTGTGACTTCGGTAGTACCAATTACTTTAACATCATAGAGGGGTTTGCCTTTTTCATATTCTTGTTGAAAAATCTTACCTTCTCGGTAAATAGTTGCTTTTAAATGAGTTGATAATGCATTAACACAAGAAACACCTACTCCATGAAGACCTCCAGAAACTTTATATGTATCTTTATCAAATTTACCTCCTGCATGTAAAACTGTCATTACTACTTCTAATGCAGATCTTTTTTGTTTTGGATGAATGCCTGTTGGAATACCTCTACCATTATCAGAGACTTCTATCGTATTATCTTCATTGATTTGAACATTTATTTCATCACAATAACCTGCTAATGCTTCATCTATTGAATTATCTACTACTTCCCATATTAGATGATGTAAACCTTTATTTCCTATATCTCCAATATACATGGCAGGCCTTTTTCTAACTGCCTCTAATCCTTCTAATACTTGTATATTACCTGCTGAATAATTTTTATTTTCCATATTTCAAATAAATAGTATATTTTTATTTTTGAATATTATTAGCCTTAATTTACAAATTTTTTGCTATTTAAACTATTTATATTAATTATATTTAAGAAAATTTAAACTATCTTTTTTTAATATTTATAAATCAATATTATGAACAGAATAAGAATATATTTACTTCTCTTTTATACATTCATTTTTATTGATTGTATTTCAAAGCAGAATAATATGATGACTAATAATGATATATTTTATACTGAAATTGAAGATAAAGGCCAATCTTATATTATGATTAATAAAATTAAGAAAAAACCTGATATTCATACTTTATTAAATATTATTAAAAGGGATAGCATTGCTGAATTATCTTGTATTAAAACTTTTAAACATGAAAAAGATAAATATTTATGTTTAAAAGAAGCTATTAACAATAATAAATTCGAAATTTTCGAATTTATGTTAATTTGTAACAATTTCAGCCTTATTAATTTTGATGAATTATTTAGAGTTGCTTTAATAAATGATAATGCTTTTAAATACATTAAATATTTAATTGATCATACTAGAAAAAATAACCAATTAATAGATTTATTTGAACGAAATTTTGAAATTGTAGAAAATCATGAAGATACTCCTTTAGCTTTGATGTTGGTTTTTAAAGGAATAAAATTTATTAAATTAATTGAAGAAGAATTAATGAGCTGCAAAATTGATATTAATATTTTTGACAAGGAAGGATGTACACCTTTAATTTATTCTTGCATAGTTAACAATATTGATCTTTTTTTATTTTTATTTAAAATTGAAGGGATTAATAAAGATTTTAAAGATATTCATAATAAGAAGGCTGTTGATTATGCTAATATTTTTCTAAATTCTAATATTACAAAATTATTAGACCCTGATGCTCCCGATAATAATATTGAAAATAATTTATTTTAATTATCATAAACAGGACTATTATAAAGTTTTATTTCTTTCTATAAAAGATCTTAATATTAACGAAGCACTTACTTTATCAATTACCGATTTATTTCTTCTATCCTTCTTTTTTAGTCCACTTTTAATTATACTATCAAAAGCAATTTTTGAAGTAAATCTTTCATCTTGTTTATAAATTTCAATATCAGAAAATTCTTGAGATAATTTATTTATAAAATTTTGAACTTTACTTGTCATTTCATTTTCTTTCCCATTTAGATTTATTGGCCATCCTACTACAAAAGCTTCAATATTTTCTTTTAAAATATAGTCTCTTAAATATTGTATTATTGATTCTTGATTTATCGTCTCTAAAGGCATTGAAATTATTTTTTCAGGATCAGTAATAGCAATACCTACTCTTTTTTCTCCATAATCTATTCCTATCAATCTTCTCATTTCATAGCTGATTTAATATGATCAAATGCAGTAAAACCTAAAATACCCTTTATTTTTTCTGCAATATCATATGAATTTAATTTAATAGCATGATTTATATAATAGTTATCTAATTTATCTATTTTTATTTGTTTTGTTAAATCTAAATTAATTTTCATTATTTTTAAATAATCAACTAATATTTCAAAATGATCACTAAGATCATATTTTATACAATATCCTAAAATATTACATCCATCAACATCTAGTCTATCAAACTCCTTAATACATAATTTATTTATAGCTAAAAACTCTAAAATATATTTGAATATCACATATTTCAATTTATTATTTTTTAAAGAAGCAGTTAATGCATTATTACCATATTTATCTAGAACATTTAAAATATTATTATTTGTACTTATTAATAATTTAGCGCTATTAATTTTATTAGCATTTAAAGCGCAATGCAGAGCTGTATAACCCCAGCCATTACATTTAAGATCTATCTTTATATTTCTATTTTTTAATAAAATAGTCATTGCATATTTATCACCAACTGCTGCTGCAATCATTAATGGGGACCAAGTATCAATTAAGATATCGAAATCTATATTTGTATATGGTAATTTTGATAAAATATCTTTTGAGAAATGGTTATTGCATTTTTCTTCATTAAACTTTTTATGACAATCACATCCATTACATAATAAAGAAAGTAAACTATCACCATTTTGATTTACGTAATTTAATTCAACATTTTGTTTTAATAAAATTTTAATTATCTCTAAATTTTCATACTCAGTTGCAAGCATTATGGGGCTATATTTTTTTTTGGTTAAAGAGTTTTTAATACCTAAATTAAAGTTAAGAATTGATTCTAATACTCTTGGAGCATTATATTTTATACAATAATGCAAAATATTATATCCTTCAATTGGAGTTTTTTTAGATAAATAATAATATAAAAAGCTTGTATCAATATCTATATTTTCTAGACCAAAATGATTATAATATTCTTTAGTATTATAATCATTTGTAATAAGTAAATATTCTATTATTCCTAAGGCTACTTTAGATTTATGCATTATAGCATGAACAAGGGGATTTTGTGAATCATGATCATATGAATTTATTGTTTCATAACATAAAAGAGATTTCACTAAATCTATATTGTCATGTTGACATGCATAATGTAATGCATTCAATCCAGATATATTATCTTTTAATATTTTATTTATTGATTTATTCCCAATTAATAATTTAGTTATTTCTATATTATTATTTTTTGCTGATATCATCAAGGGTGTTAAACCTGAACCATCTGATACATTTGGATCAGCATTTATTTCTAATAATTTTTTTACAAAATTAAATTTATTTGATCCACAACTATATAATAATGCTGTCTTATTATTAATATCTTTCAAATTAATTATATTATTTGAAGATATATATTGTGATAATGTTTCAATTAACTCTACAGCTCCATATTTAGTTATTAAATGCAATATTGTTTCTTCAGAATTATTTCGAATAGTAAAACTTGACCCATATTTCAATAAGAGTTCAGTAATTTGCTCTTGTCTTTTATAATCATTTTTATTTTGAGATTTAAATTTACAAATTTTATGTAAAGCAGTATTTCCATTTCTATCTTGCATATTTATCAAATTATTATCTAAAATCTTAAGGATTTCTTTAACTGATTCTAAATTATTATACTTACATGCAAGCATTAATATTGTTTCAAGATCAGGTAAAACTTGTAACCTGAAATTTATATTTGAGTTTTTTAACAAGTATCTTAAAGATTTATTACAATTTTTTACAGCCAACTTACATAGATTGCAAAATTTTCTAAGCATATCTTCAGATTTGAATTCTATATTTAAATCACAACAAAGCAAGTCAATAATTATTTGTTCATTTGTATAAAAACATAAATCAAAAGCATCATCACCATTTTTATTACTTTTATATTTTTCAGCATTATTATTTAATAGTATATCAATTTTTTTTATATTTTTATTCATAATTGCTAACATCAGTGCTGTATTTCCATCTAAATCTTGATCATTAATAATATCATCTAAACTATTTATGCTTTGCAAATATTTTATAACTTCATTTAATACATTGTCGTTTTTTGATAGCATTAGGCAATTTTTATTTTTACTAGAAACTTCAAAACTTATTTTTGGATCTATAATATTATTTAACTCTTTTATAAAGTCTGGATTTAAATTTTCACAAGCTAGCAAATAGGCATTTTTATTTTGTTTATTTTTAAATAATAAATCTTCTTTATATATATTTTTTAAGAATATATTAAATATATTTTTATCTAAGTTTTTATTTTGACATAAATACAAAAATGGAGTCAAATCATTTTCTAAATTTTGTTTTGAATACTTATTTCGAAATAATGTATTAACAGTTTGTTCCATATTATTTCTACAAGCTGCATGTAATAAGCCTTTATAAATATTTATATTTTTACTACTATCAATAAGTTCATTCATTAAATAACAGTTTTTATTTTTTGAACAATTATTTAATAGTTTTTTATATAACCCTTTTTCATCCTCAAAAGTATTCAGGATTATTTTTCTAATATCATAAAACAATAAGATCAAATTCTTTATTTCAGGAGGAATATAAAATCCACAATTAGTTTGCCTTATATATCCCATAAATAACTTATTAGTATCATATAATAAGTTATGTATTTGTATAAAATTATTTGATTCAAGTGATTTTTCTTCTTTAATTTTATTAACTAGAAAATTAGCCATCAATAAATTTTTATTACTCACTTCAAAACTTATTTGCATATTATCGGAATATTCCCAAAGGCTTTTTATAATAGAATTTTCATATTCATCTTGCAATTCTAAATTTTCAAAATTTATCTTTAAAATACATTTTAATGCTGGGATATCATTAATATTTAATGCCTGCGCAATAAGCTTATTATGAAACTCTTTGTTATAATTTTGCTTCCTTATATGTCTTAAAACTTTATTAAATAGATTTATTCTTTTAGTATAAAAACAATTATATAAATCATAATTTATTAATAATTGTATCAATAATTCATTTAAATTTATTTTAGAATTGGGTTTTGCAAAATTTGGCATCTCGGTTTTTAAATACTTTATAACTTCTTTTTTTAATCTTATTCTTGGATCATTTGAATATTTATTATTTTTTCTTTTCCTTCTTTTCGTTCTTTTCGTTCTTTTTTTATTAGATTTCGTAGATTTTTTTTTTACTTTTTTCTCAGATGGTTTTTCTTCTAAATCATTAGATGATTCTCTTTCTTCATCTAAATTATCTGATAATTCTCCCTCTTCAATTGGATTAAGTTGATTGATTTTTTTAGCATTTTTTTGGTTTTTGGAATAAATCTTTTCTGGAATATCATCATTATTTAATCTTTCAATATAAGATGGTCTAGAATCATTTAAATTAGATATTGATTCAGAACTATTATTTATAATATCTTGATTTATCGATTTCTGATTCATAGCGGTATTTCGCGATAAGATTATACTATTTTGAGATTGATTATTATTCCGATTAGAATCAGGAATAGAATTTTGGACTTGTGGATATGGATTATAATTTGGAGCTTGTGGATATGGATTATAATTTGGAGCTTGTGGAATATAACTATTTAATAAGCATGATAAACTAGTATTATTTTGGATATTATTATTAGGATTATAATTTTGATTATTTTGACGGAGTATATTCATAGATAATTGAAGCGGATTTATATATTGATTTGGTTGTAAATTTATATTTTGATTGTTATAAATAGATGGATTTTGAGTATAAAAATTATTATTACTAATAATCATTGGATTAACAAATTGATTGCTAATTTGAAATACTCTATTTCCTCTTCCTCTTCCTCTTCCTCTTCCTCTTCCTCTTCCTCTTCCTCTTCCTCTTCCTCTTCCTCTTCCTCTTCCTCTTATGCTATTTTCATCTTGATAGAATTTATTATTATTGTTATTACTATACATATTTCGCTCATGATATTTTTGACAATTACATAAAAATATTATTGCAATAAAACATGTCATGAAAAAAATTATATTTTTAAAAATTTGTGTATTTATATTCATTGTTTTATTAATTTATTTTAAATCTCAAAATAATATATATTGCAATTATATATATTAATTTCTATTTAAATAAATCATATTTCAAAAAAACTGTATAAACATCAGATCATAAATTAAAATATTTAAAATTACAATATTATTTTTTCAAAAAAACAGCTCTAATAAAAGGATTAAATGCAATTGCAATTTAATTTAAACATTAATCCCAAAACTCATTTTTTTTAATTTATCGGATTAATATTTAAATTTACTTATCAAAATCTAATGAATAGTTCAATTTAATTTGAATTTATATTTTTCCAATTATCATATTGAAAAATCTATTTTAATTGTTTTAGATAAGCAACTTAAGTTTACTATATTTATTGATTATATATAATTACATTTCAAAAACATGAAATATCAGAATAGTCCTAAAATGAATAAATTTTTAGGCGAAGTATCAAGTGATTTTATTAAAGTACATGAAAAATTAGAAGAAGCTTCTTATGAAATGATGAAACGAGGATTTAAATATCCAGTTTTTATATTATCAAAAAATAAACTTGATATTCCTTTAATGATAGATAAGCATGAAGTTAATAACTTATGGTTTTATCATATTTCTTATTTAAAATTATTAATAGATAATAAACTTATTAGTAAGGAAAAGGAAAGTCATTTTAAAGAAAATTATAAAAATCCAGAACAACATTGTTGCCTATTAATTTTAGATCCTGAATTTAGTGGAATAGTATTTATGCCTTATCCTGATGAAGATGAAAACTAATTATTATAATAGAAAAGAAAATAATAATAAAATGATTTTTGGAATAAGATCAATAATTGAAAATATTGAATCTGGAAATTCTATTAGTAAAGTTTTTATAAATAAAAATATTAATTCTGAATTATTAAAAGAGCTTTTTAAGTTATTAAAATCAAATAATATTCCTATTTCAAAAGTTCCTAAGGAAAAATTAAATAAGATAACCCAAAAAAATCATCAAGGAGTAATTGCATATGTTTCTCCGGTCCATTTTGTAAAATTGTCGAATGTTATCCAATCTTGTTTTGAACAGGGAAGAAATCCCAAAATTCTTATTTTAGATAATATTACAGATTCTAGAAATTTGGGAGCCATAATAAGAACTGCTTGTTGCTCTAATATAGATGCTTTAGTTATTCCTTTAACAAATAGTGCTCCTATTAATGCTGATACTATGAAAACTTCAGCTGGAGCATTGGCTCATATTTCTATTTGCAGAGAGAAGAATTTAGTAAATACAATAAAATATCTAAAAAATAGCGGATTAGAAATTATTGGTCTAAGTGAAAAGAGTAAATCAAATATTTATGATTTTAATTTTAAAAAACCTATCGCTATAATTTTAGGATCTGAAGAAAAAGGGATTTCTAAAGAAAATTTAAATTTATGTGATATTATTTTAAAAATTCCTATAACAGGTCCTATATCTTCGCTCAATGTTTCCTCTGCAGCTGCTATTGTTTGTTATGAAATTTTAAAGCATCAATAAAAAATAGTCTTAAAATTCTTAACAATTATTTCTTTTATTCTTAATTGAATCTTTGAAAATGTTCTAAATTTATATTTTTTATTTTGTCAATAATATATTGTTCGATTGTTTTGTTTTTTAAATTATATTTAAGAAGTTTTCTTAGCTCTTTAGTGCAATTTATATTTTCTAAAATATATTCGGCTAATTGTAAAGATTTTTTTTCATTATCAAAAAAATATAGTTCTTGTATTTCATTACAATTTTGATTTAAAGATTTATCAATTATTATTATACAAGGCAAATCAATGTCTGTTAACTTTTTTAAAATTTCTTTTTTATCTATTAGATGATTTAGAACTAAACATCGATTATCTAAAGTCAGATAAAAATTAGTAAGTTTTTTGATTCTTTGATTTATTAATCTTTCTAAAAAATTAGATTTAAAATTTGTTTTAATATTTCTCAACGAAATCATATCATCTTCCATTGAAATCAAATATTTTATTAATTTTTTACGATCATCAGAATATTCATTAATATTTTTTTCTTCTAAATTTAAAAATAGGCGCGGATGCTTTAATGCTATAAAAATATAATTTTCATAAGTATATTGGCAATCTGTTTTCTTTAATATTTCTCTTATTTTTTCAAAATTATTTTCTATTAAAGCTTTATTAAGCATAATGTTAGTAACTCTTGGATCTTTAATAATTTTATTATTATTATATAATTTTATAAATATATTTTTATATAAGTCTAATTTATATTTTTCATTATTGTAAATCTTAATTAATTTTTTATTAATCGATTTTTTCAAAATATCTAAAACAATTTCTCCATTTTGATCTATTAAATAAAATATTTTGGATCCTAATTTTTCTTTTAAACTTTCAATGCAAATATATCGATTATGTTCAACTAAAAGTTTTAAAATTTGATTAAATAATTCTTTATCCTTTTCAATATTTTTGAATATTTGTCCAATTCTTGATGAATTTTCTTCAAGTAAATTACAAATTTTATTAATATTTCTATTATTTAAAGAGCATTGTAATAATATTTTGATATTTGGAAGAAAAAATTCATTTTCATATAATTCTTTATTTAATTTATTTTTATTTGCTAAAACTTTAAAAGCATCCGGGAAAATTAAAGTTGGAATATCAATATCTAGATCATAACCATTTTTAATTAAAATATTTGCATATTTATTTAATTTATTTTCTTCTTGCTTTGTAAGTTTTTTATTTTGAGCTAAAAGTTGAAATTCATTTTCTATATATTTTGCTTTAATAGAATTAATTATTGGAAATATTATTTTTGTTTTACGACTTTGAATTTTAGAACAAAAATTATTATGCATAATTTGTATAATATCATCTTCAAAATCTAAGTTTGGATTATTATTTGATGGAATAAATTTTGGTTCAATTTCATTAAAGCAAGTTATAAAATTTAATAAATGCGGGTATAAGGATATTATTTTTAAAATCAATTTATTAGGATTCAATAAAGGTTGTATTACATTTTCAAAATAGTCAATATAATTTATCATATTGTTTATATCATTTTTCTTAATTTTTAGAATATCATTAAAACTTAAAGAATCTCCTTTATAAAATTTATTGCTTTCTTCAATTTTAAAAATACCATTAAGTGGTTTTAAACAATCTTCACATAATTGTGGAAGAGATTGGAATTTATTTTGTATTATTATCGAGTCTATATCATAATTCAAGTTTTTTTTATCAGCTTTTAAAACATATAACACAAAATTATAACCCATTTTAAGGTCAGTATAATTTAAAATTAAATCTATTAAATTTTGATCAACTTTATTTTCTTCTAATTTATCTAGATAAATTAAAGTATAATTTCTTAAACAATTATAAAGAGCTTTATTTTTAGTACTAATTTTAAATTCTTTTGATTTATTAGAATTATTAAATTTAGTTACTTTATTATTATTCATATTATTTTTAATATTTGAACATGAAATAATATTTAAAATTATAATTAACAAAAGTGAATTCTTCATTATTTTGGATTAGTTGTTATAGCTAAATTAAAATTTTATAAAAATTTAATTTGAAAGTAAAAAAGAATGTTTATTAATACAAAAAATTAAGAAGGCAAATATTAAAATTTAGTTTATTATCTATCTTATATTGATTTAATTAAAAATATAATATAATTATTTACATTTACAAAGGGTGATAATAGTAACTTCTGGGGTCCTATCTTTTCTTTCTCTATCTCTGAGCACAATTTGTTTACCAAATAAATTAACGCCACTCAATCCAACTCCTTTACTTACATATAAATATTTATTTCGACACCTACTTTTATATAAACCTGCAGGATATTTGTTTCTACATACAAGAGATTTAAATGAGCCATCCTTAATTCCATCTAACATTATCGGGGATCCATGAGTATGTCCTGAAAATACTAAAGGCATTTTATATTTATACCATAAATCTTTTACTATTGAGGGATCATGGGCTAACATAATAGAAAAAGATTTATTTTTTTTATTTACTTTTTGTTTTGAAATTTTTATTAATTCATCATCATCTATTTCATATGCAGAATCTAAATTCCTTATTGATTTTTTGACATCTCCTCTATTTGTTACAATAGTACATTTTCCTAAATGCTCAATTCCCAAAAATTTTAATTTACTGTCTCCCTTTTGTAATATCAAATGCGAATTTTTTAATAACTTCCATCCTAATACTTTATTTTGAAAATTCTGCATTTTTTTTTCATAATTTTTTTCTGGCACTTTGGGTACCATAAATTTATATGAATCATAATCATGATTTCCTAAAATTGCTAACATCAAATTATATTTAGCAATATTTTTAAAACTTTGTAACCATTTTTTTCCTCTTTTATCTATTTCACAAAGGTTATAATTAACCAAGTCGCCCAAAAATATCATTATATCTACAGGAAAATTTCCTTTTTTTGTATTTTTAAAGAAAGTATTATAAATCTTGTCAAAATGCCACTTATTAAAATATCCAATATGAACATCGGCTAACAATCCAATTTTAAACCCATCAAATTTTTTTGGTAAATTTTTAAAATAAAGTTCTTTTTCTATTAATTCAACAGTGTATTTTTTATTTCTACAATTTTTAAGCTTTTTACATGTATATTTGCACTTCTTCTTACATTTACATTTTTGGCAATCATTGGTTTTAGGTTTTGTTGATTTACCTGAAATTTTGGAGTCATAGGATTCTAATTGCTTATCTGTTTCTAGATTATCACTATTATATTTATCTTTATGATCATTGACGAATTTAGTTTTTTCTGATAATTGAATGCTTTGTTGTTTTTGAGGCTGCTTTATTTTTGATTTTTTTGTGGTTTTATTTATAATTGGCTCTGCAAAGACCTGTTCATTAGGTTGACTATTGGGAGATTTGCAATATGTAAATTGTATTAATATTAAGAAGAATAATATATACTTATTATTTAAAGATTTTCCAGAGATTTCAAAATTTCTTAATATCATTTTAATATAAATAGTATCTATATTATAATATAGCACTAAAAAATTAAAAAACAGCAACAAAATCTAAAAAAAGACTGCCTACATATAATTGATTTTATTTAAATTTATTTTGGAAAAGAGTTTCAATTTTATCAATATACTCCAAACTTAAGGATTTTATGATTTCTCTTGTCTTTCAGGAAAATCAACAATCCACAAATCTACTATAGTGCCTAATCTTACTTTGGTATTAGAAGCTGGAATTTGTTTAAAGACTGTATTTGGCAAAAAGTCAGGCTTTTGATATTCATTTATTTTATCATTAGGTTCTTTAATCGATTCTAATTTTAAATTTTCTTTTATAATGTTATTCAATTCGATCTTATCTTCAGTCTTGGCTTTTGTTTCATAAATAATACTTCCTAACTGTAAACAATGACTTTTTAAAATATTTTTAACTTCATCTAAATTTTTACCTACTAAGTTGGGTAGAGAAATTTCTTTACCTAATCCGGCCCCAATAGTAAGATCTATTTTAGAACCTTTATGTATTGGATCTCCGGGTTCAATTTTTTCTCCTTTATATTTTTGATTTAAAACACAATTTTTGGCTATATTGGAAATATATCTCAAATGACCAATTCTCAATTCATTAGTTTTCAAAATTAATTCAGCATTTCTCAAAGATCCATTTAAAAGATTGGGCATCTTTATTATAGGTGGCTTTTCAGAATTTAAAGAAATATAAATAGTTCTATTTCTCTTTACTTTGGTCCCTGCTATTGGATCTTGATTTAATATTGCTTTTGCAGGGAATTCGCTTGAATAACTTTTTTTATCTTTTATTGAAAATCTGAGTTTTTTAATATTCAAAATTTTATTTGATTCTTCTATTTGCATACCTCTTAAATCAGGTACAATGATTTCTTTATTATGTCTAGTATATATTGGCAGAAAAATATAAAAATAAACTATAATTAAAAATAAAGATAAGATACCCATTAAAATAAAATGAATAAAAAGAAATGGATATAAATCTTTTTTAGATTTAAAGAATAAGTAAATACAATTTATGATCTTTTTAATTTTGTCCATAATAATTCAAGTAAATGTTATAAATATATTCAATTTGTTTATTTAAATCAATTTTGAAAATTAAAGAAATTTAAATTTATTTTTAAAAAAATCAAATTTTACTTTTATTTAAAAAATCTATTCTAAATTGCTATTTTTAAATATATTAAAAATATTCTATTAAAATATCAATATATAAGCCTATTTTGAACATAAATTTAATTTCAACTTTTTTGTAATAATAAAAATACAATTTATATATTCAGCTTTCAAAAGAATGTTTTAATATCAAATTATAAAGAAATGTCATCTATAAAATCTCAAAGAATAATATCAGCAATTTTATTGTGCTCTTTCTCATTAACTGGTTGTGGTAAAATGCCTAGTTTGCATATAAAGTCTCAAAACAAGAAAAATAGTTGTAATATATGCAGTAATGCTAAATATTATATCCCAAATTTATATAATATATTTTCGACGACTAAAACTTCAAATCCTAATAATTCAAATAAAACTAAAGATTTACCTCTAAAAATTTCAAATATCCAAAAAATGAAAAATACCAAAAGAATAGACAAAACAAATGATATTCTTACTAATACAAAGAGAAAAAGAAAATCTAATAAATTAATACTAAAGCAAAAGGAGAAAATGAAAAATGAAACTAACAAAAAAGAGAAGATGCTTAAAGAAAAGAAAAAGAAAGGGAATGAAAAGAAAAATAATTCGCAAAAAACAAAAAAAACATATAATTTCTTACAAACGTTAGCAAAACTAAATCAATTAGAAGTTGAAGATAAATCAGATAAATCAAAAGATGAAATTGAATTTATTAATAATAAAATATCTATTCTTAAATTTACAAAAAACAAGGATAACCAAAATCATTATGAAATAGATAATCAAAATAATAATAATAATAATAAAATAAATGAAATTACTAAAAATTTAGAAAAGGACTTAAGTACAAAACAAGAATGGGAAGAATTTATTGAATTAGAAAAATCTAAAATTAAAGACTACCAAAACTTAATAAAAAATTATAATGAGATAATACAAAAAAATGAAATATGTATATCAGAAAGAAAAAGATTTAACGAAATAGATATAAAATGTATTGATTCTAATAAAAACCACATTGAAAAGGTAAATAATTGGATTAAAATTCAAAAAAATATAATTATAAAAAATAAAAATTTTATTGAGAAGAATAATAAAAATGTAATAACAGAAGAACAAAAGACAAAAATACAATCAGCAAAAAATTTAATTATAGATGCACAAACTAAAATTAAAAATGCAAATAAAAGAATATTAGAAGATCAAAATAAAATAAATATAGCTTCAGATAATTTAAAAAATCATAATAATACAATACTTGAAGCAAAAAAAAATATCGATACATGAAGGTTATATTATTAAAACAAAAAAATTTATTTTGGACAAATTAATGCATATTGATAAAGCTAGAAATAAAATTATTGAATTTGACGAAAGCATAAAAAGAAATGAAAAAGACTTACTCAATTTAAAATCAATTGAGATTGAACTATCAAAGCAAGAACAAGAAAGTTTCAAAAACATCGAAATAGTCACAAATAAAATTATATTATTAGAAATTCAATGCAAAACTAAAATAGATGAACTAGATAAATTAGAAAATTTACTTAATGGCAAAAGAGAAAATAATAATTTTAAAAAAGAGTTTGAAGAAAATTTTCTGACTTATGTTTTAAATGACTTTCCAATTTATAATCAACAAAATAACATAAACTACCAATTTGATGAAAAAGAAGATAGTTATCTTGATGATACTTCTTGGGATTTAGAATTTGAATCTGACTATGATGATGAAAAATATGATAGCCCAGAAGATCTAATACAAAATGAAACTTTTGATATTAATGAATATGAGAAATTTGTTTTAATAAAAATACCAAACAATAAAATTGCAGATATAGTAAAAGTTAAATTAAAAGATTTAGAAATAGATAATAAATATCAAATTCTCAATTTTATTAATGATCGAGATATATTTTATCCAGAAATTTTTAAAAATTTGCCTTCTCAAGATTGGATAATAGAATCATTGATATTGGATATTAGTGACGAAGCAAGAAATAATAATTTAATTTTTGAAATTGAAAAGTTCTATAACTTAATAACAAAATTAAAAGAAAAATATGAACCTGAAGAAGTACAAGGGATATTATATTTTTTAAAAAACAAAAGCGCTTTTAAAAAGTTGAGTTTTATTGATATTTGTAATATTATTGATTTTTTAAATTATAAAAGCACAAATTCTCTACAAATTATTTTTAATAACTCTCCAAATTGGCATACAGAATTAATCTTCGATCTTATCTCTGACAATTTAAATTTTGATGATTTAAGTAAACTAACTTTAATTTCAGAATATATAAAAAAATTAAATTGGGACGCTAAACTAACATTAGAATTCATAAAACCTATAAATAAAAAACAAGATCTTGATGAAGCAATTAAATTTTTAAAATTATGTACATCCAAATATGTAAATGAAATTCATATTAGAAGTGCTTTAGAAAATAAAAACACTATTAATAATGAAAGTTTAATAAAACGATGGCAACATTCAATTGAAGAAATAATAATTAAAGATATCTTAGATGATATAATAAAGTTTGAAAATAGTCATTTAGTAAAAAGTAAGATTGCTAGATTAATTCATAAAAATACTTCATTAGAATATATTTTAAACTTTCTTAAACATTTATCTGATAAAAATATTGAAATTAATCTTAACATTTTAGCTAATTGCTTAGATATAATTTACGAGTTTGATTTAAATCATAAACAGACTTTAAAAGCATTTGAGATAATCCTAACTAAAGATCAGAATAGATGGACAAAACAAATACATGATATTGCTATAAAAGCAACTTTTAAATCTAGTCATAAAAGAAATTTAGATGAATTAATGGATTATCTTATAAAAGAAAACCCCGATAATCAATTTATTAAAAATGATTTAAAGAGCTTATATAAAAAAATTAAAAATAAATCTAAAGGCTATTCTGATATTTTAAAAAATAATAAAATAATAAAACAATGGAATGAAGAAGATATAAATAAATGGATCAAAGAATCAGTTGAAATGATACCTGAAAAAGAATCTGGGCATTTTAGAATATTAAAAAATGAAGAAATAAAATATAAAAGAGGAAAAACAAAAGCTCCACTTATAGAAATAATAGCAGTAATTAAAAGAGCTGTAAAACTAGGCCATGGATATAATCCAAGAACAATACAAATACTATCTCTATTAATACTTTTGAATAAACAAAATAATAAAAAATGCTTGACTCAGATAAATACAGGCGAAGGAAAATCATGTATAATAGCAATGTTAGCAGCATTAAAATGTCTTGAAACAGGTAGACCAATAGACATATCAACAACATCAACAGAGCTTTCTAAATCTGAATTGACAAAACAAAAAAAATTTTTTCAAATATTAGGATTAACAAATTCTGAAAATAGCACAAGGAATGAATCTAAAAAAAGAGAGAATTATAAAAAAGATATTGTATATGGAAAAGTAAGTGATTTTATGGGAGATAAATTGAGGGAAAGGTCTGAAAATAAAAATATACTTAATAATAGAAATTCTATTTTAATTGTAGATGAAGTAGATAGCATGTTTATAGATGGTAGAGATAGTAGAGTAGAATTATCATCTCCAATGCCAGGAATGCAACATTTAGAAATTGTATTGGCTTCAATTTGGAGTCATATCAATAATTTATGTACTCATTTTGTAGGAAAAAATGGTCAGTTTTATTATTGTACCGAGGCTGTAAATCATAATAAGGAATCAGGGGATATATTTATTTCTGGTGGAGAAAATATAAATGAAGACTCTTTATATAAAATTGATGATTGGCAAAAGTTTATTAAAGAAAATACTATTACTCATGTAAAAAAATTATTAGGTAACTATTCTAACTATCCTTCTATTAATATTCCTGATTATTTAAAAAAATATGCAAATGATCAAATAGAAGATTGGGTAAAAAATGCAATCATAGCAAAATTTTATCATCAAAAAGAAAGGGGTTATGATGTTGATTATAATAAAAATAAAATAATACCAATAGATCATGAAAATACCGGGGAATTACAGAGAAATACTGTCTGGAGTGATGGTTTAGAACAGTTTTTACAATTGAAAGAAAAGCTAAGAATAACTTGGGAGAATATGTCTACAGACATAATTTCAAACATCAAATTTTTTAATAGTTATGGTTATGATTTATATGGTCTTACTGGAACATTAGGGTCTCAGTCAAGCAAAGAATTTTTAGCAAAAAAATATAATACAGATTTCATTACAATCCCTCCTTTTTCAACTATAGAAATTACAAACAATGAAAAATCCATGTTTATAAGTAAAGAATTACCACCAATAATAGCAAACAATGCAGAAGATTGGTTTAATGAAATTGCAAAAAATTCAATTCGAGAAGCTAAATGTAAAAGAGGAGTTTTAATATTATGTAAATATATAAAGGATGTTAAAAAAATAGCTGAGTATATTAAACAAAACTATGATTCCCCAGAGAAAGTCCATATTTACACTGGACAAAAAGATTTTGGTAAAGATACCATAGCAGCAGGAGAAATAATTGTAGCAACAAGTATTGCTGGTCGAGGCACTGATATTACTCCCAGTAAATATGTAAATGAAAATGGAGGATTATATGTAATTTTAACAGATATTCCAAAAAATTCAAGAGTAGAAAAACAAAATGGAGGTAGAACAGGTAGACAAGGAAAACCGGGAAGTATACAACATATTATAATTAATAAAAAAAATCAAACTTTAGATGAGATTAGAAAAGAAAGAGATGAAAAGGAAAAGGAAGAAATTAAAAAAGCATTAATTTCATCTAAAAAAACTGAACTCAAAGATTATTTATTTGAAAGATATTGTTCACTAAAAAATTCCATCTGTTCTGGATCTAAAGATACTACTTCTCATAAAGATGCAATAAAAGAAAGATATGGTGTATTCATAAATGACATACAAAAAAAATTAAATAAAATTGAAAATTTTAATGAAAAAGAATATGATAATATCATTAATAAATTCGAAGAATTTGAAAAAGATTTGAGATCATCTGATAATTATGATCAATTAATTAAAAATCCTGCTTATAATATTAAGCTTGGCAATAGCAAAATGGTAGGCAAAATAAATAAAATACCATTTGATAAAGTAATTTCTGAATATGATAAAGCAATAAGCTTAGATTCTAAAAGAGCACTTTATGCTCATTACAACAAAGCATATGCTTTAATTTTAAAATCGGGAAAAAAAAGAAGTCAAAGAGAAGCTAGAAGAGAATTAATAAAAGCTAAAGATTTAATTAAAGAAGAATATTTTCCTCAATTATTATCTTTTAACACTTTAGTAAATCAGAATGGACCAAATAGAGTTGCTACTCAACAAATACAACACCATATGAATATTCTAGGTCAAATAGAAACATATATTGATCGTGCAATTGGATTTATAGATAATGCATTAAGTAATGATTGGGAAGTTGATGTTGAAACAGAAAGTTTAAAAGAAATATTTGAAGGCACTGAAACAGATCATACAAAAGAAATTCAAGAAGTAAATAGTAATGGATTATGGGAATTATTTACTTTAAAGAAAAGACCTCCTCCTACTTCGTGGTGGAGCATTTTTGCAGTTGGGTTATTAGGCTTAGGTCAAGTTATTCTTGGAGCAGCAATAACAGTATTTTCAGTAGGAACTGGTTCTCAAATTGGATTAGGATTAATTAGCGAAGGAGTATCTGATATTATCGCTGCTATAAAAGGAGCTATTAAAGGTGGGGAATTTAGTTGGAAAGAATGGAGTATACAAAAAGCAGTAAGTTTAGCTATTTCAATAATATCAGCAGGAATTGGCGCTGTTAAAGATGCCTTAAAAGCAACAAAGGAAGCTGTAAAAAATACTGTTAGTGCTATTAAAACAGGAGTTACTGAATTAACAAAAGAAGGTTGGAAGGTTGCTGCTAAGCAAGTAGGAATGGCTATTGGAAAAAGTGTTGGCAAGGAAGTAATTACTTCTTTAGCTGATTATGCTATTGAACAGACTGTTTTAAAAGATATAGAAAGAGAAATTGAGACTATTGTTAGCAATAAAATTTATGAAGCTTTACAAAATAATAATTCAATAAAAGAAGCTATAAACTTAAATTTAATAAATAAAAATAATAAATGGCAAAATTTATTTATAAAAACAGGTTTAGATTTATTAAAAGATAAACAAAGAAATCGATGGCTAACCTCAATAAGTCAAATAGCTCAAGGAGTTGCAGCAGCTAAAGTTCCTGGATTAAGTGCAGCTATTCAAGCAACGAAAATGACTAAAGCGCTTTCAAATCTAACTTCTTTTACTAATAATTTTATTTCAGCTTTTGATAATAAAATTAATCAATATCAAAACTCTATAAAAGCACAAACAGAATTACAGAGTGAAATACAAAAAAATTCTCAAAATCAAGATAATGAAGAAAAACAACTAACTCCTCAATTTTATAAACCCTCTAAAATATCAAGAGTTCATAATATTTTTACTGAAAATATTACTTGTAAGATGACTGACAAAATACAAAATAATCTTATTAGTCCAATGACAAGTAGTCTTTCAAATATGACTGTAGAATCAATATCCGCCAAAGCGACTAAAACTATTAATACGGAATTTCAGAATTATAGATTTAAAAGAACTATAAAGGTATCTCAAGATAAAATCGCAGAGAGTAAAGATAAAGTTTTTAAATCTAAAAAAAATGACATAGAAATTGATCCTATGACTTCTAATTTTGTTTTAGATACTTTAGAAGATGGAAAAGGGTCTATATTACATTTGGGTGCCTTTAGTAAAGAATTTGATTGTCCAATAGAAGTTTACAATAAAGAAGGCAAATTGGCTTTTATAGTAGGAGAAAATAACCCTGGTAAACCAATAAAATTAGAATATCAAAAACCAAATGATAATAATAAAAATGGGCATTGGAATCCCTTAGGCTCAAAAATAGAATCAAAAGATAATAACTGTCTTTATGATTCTATTGCTTATATAAAAAATAAAAAAGCAGAGGAATTAAGACAAATAGCTGGCGATTGTATCATAGATAATATCGAGAAATATCAAAATAATATTCCAGCTATCGAAAGACTACAAATGACTGGTGATGGATCATTATATGCTGGAGGAGGAGCTTTATCATATAGCGCAAACAAATTGATGCTATTGGAACAACGTTATGATGAATTTATACAAAAACATCCTAATGCAATAAAGTATTTAAAAAATTCTAAATATGCTTATAATCTAAGTAAGTTATTGACTAAAGCAACACCTGTATCTTTTGGAATAGGATTGATTATTGATTATGCAACAGAACAATTATACAAATCTCTTTCCAATACTAATTTGCAAGATAAAATAACTAATTTTTTAATAAAAGCAGATAAAGATTTAACCCCGAAACAATCAAAATATTTAACAAATAAAATTATTCAAATAGCTAGAGCTGGGGGGAGATCTGCTGTAAATTTAAGCTTTAATAAATCATTAAAAATTTTTACCAATAATATAAAATCTGATAAATTAAAAAATACAAAAACTAAACAATCAAAACATAAATGGCATCCAAGAATTGAGAAAAGAATTAATGAAGCTCCTATTACTCATGATTTCCCAGTTAGTTTTGATAAATTTATTCTTAAAACAAGACCTAGAAAATTACTTAATGGCAGATTAGGATACACATTGAAAGGTAATAGAAATGGAAAACCAAAAGTATATAATATTATTGTAGATAAAAATGATAATATAGTACATAGAGATTTTATACCACCTAAATTTTGGAAAAGACGGTCTGAGAAATGGGGTTGGCCTATTACTCTTGATGAAATTGAAGGAAACTATTAAATTTTTAAATGAATAGAGAAATAAATATAAAAGGAGAAAACAATTACAATCTTATTATAAATAATTTTAAGCTTGATAAATTTGAATACTTATATGCTAAGATTTTTATAAAAACTGATTGGTATCAAGCTGAAACAAATTTTAACTTTAGTATTGATGATATGAAAAAATTTTCTAATGAAATAAAATATATTATTAATAATAAAAAAGGAAAAGCTGATTTTTTTGATGAAGATACAAAAGTCATTATTAAATTAAAAATAGATGAATATACTGGAAAAATAGAAATTACTGGAGAACTACAAAAAGATTTAAATGATGAGGCTAAAATTGATTTCTTTCTTGAATCTGATTTTTATAACTTGGAACAGTTAGATTATGATATTGATGATTTAATAAAAAATTACAAAAACTATTAAACTTAATTTCTTGCGAATTTAGAAATATTTTTACTCATAATTAGATTTGCATTATAATATACTTTGGTACATTCATTTTCGGAATTTCCCAGATTTAATAAACTATTTTTAAAAAGTTCGTTTTCATTTGAATCTATAATTGCAAAGATTAAGATATCAGCGATTTTGCCATTTTTTTCAATTAAATGATGATTTAAATACATTGGAAAAATGTTAGATTTATTAAAATTATAAATCTCTTCATAATATATTTCTGCTAATATAAAGTCTGGAATTAAGTCAATAAAAAAACCAATATGATCGGATGTTTTATAAATGATGGGAGCATTATTTATAAAAATTCTATTTTTGCTATTAATATATTTTTCTATAAAAACATCAATATGAATTCCATAATATTGTTTAGAAATCGAATTAGATTTTTGTTTAAAAAATTCAATACAAATATTTTTTAATAGCTCTTTATTCTTGTTATAAAATTCTAATTTATTGAACGATAAAGTTGTTTCTTCTATTTTTTTTTGTTTATGATATTGTAAAGTATACCATCTCTCTAAAATATATTTTATTCCAGAATAAATATTAAAATCTTTATCAAAAAAAGGGTCTTCTAATATTGATAATAAAAATCTAGAATATTCATCTTGATTAACTTTTAATTTACTGAGCTTTTTCTCAATATTTTCATGAATTTCTGTTTTTGGGACATTCCGGATAAAAACATAATCGCTCCCATAAAAAACATATTTTTCCTTTGTATTAAAAACTATGGTTTTACGAGTTATCAAAAATTTAACATTATCATAAATCTTCAAATTTTGATGAGGATTAAACATAAATTTTGATTCTAATTCATCTACGCCATCAATAATTAGTGTCAGATAGAAAACACCTAAATTTCTGTATTTTAGCATCAAATTTTTATTATCAAAATAGGTTTTCTTATTTTATCTCAACCTATTTTATTAGTGATAGATACCAATTGTGTTTTTTTTATAATATATTATAATAT
>JAAGZN010000550.1 GCA_024206165.1 Bacteroidota bacterium | reverse complement strand
CTAGTATGTGGTCAGGCAAATGCGGGATATTTTTGCACATTGTTTGGTCTTGATAACCTGAAGATATGACAGAAATTAAGTTTTAAGGAAAGTAGATGAAAAATTATTTTTGCCCAAATGTGAAAGTGAATTTGGCCAAAAGTGAACAGACGAGGAAAAGGGACCCCTGGGTGTTAGTCACATTACACACAGCTTGTCCCTACTGCCACCTTCCCACAATTCGCTACCTGGGCCGGGTACTTTGATGGCCAAAGGCCAGGTGGAGTTCTGGAGGCCAGGTAGAGGCCATGTTTAGGCCAGGTGGAGGCCAGGTAGAGACCAGGTGGAGGTCCAGATTGTTAATAAGTGTCCGGGGAGTGTTAAAAAGTGTTCGGACTTGTAAGGGAGGTAGCGGTTTGTGTAGGAGGTAGCAGATTTTTGGGGAGGTAGCGGTTCATGGGGAAAGTAGCAGTTCGTGGGGGAGGTGGCGATTTATGATGGAGGTGGCAGTTTGTGGGGGAGGTAGTGGTTTGTGGGAGAGGTAGTGGTTTGTGGGGGAGGTAGCAATTTGTGGTGGAGGAAGTGGTTCATGGGGGAGGTAGTGATTCGTGGGGGGTTTTGCAGTTTGTGGGGAAGGTAGAGGTTCATGGGGGAGGTAGCAGTTTTGGGGGAAGGTAGCGGTTCATGGGGGAGGTTGCGGTTGGTGGGGGGTGGGGGGTTGCAGTTTGTGGAGGAAGTAGCAGTTCATGGGGGAGATAGCAGTTTGTGGGAGAGTTAGCGGTTTGTGGGGGAGGTAGCAGTTTGTGGTAGAGGTAATGGTTTGTGGGGAGGTAGCAGTTTGTGGTGGAGGTAGCAGTTTGTGGGGGAGATAGTGGATTGTGGGGGAGGTAGCGGTTCATGGGGAAGGTTGTAGTTCGTGGGGAGGTAGCGGTTAGTGGGGGAGGTTGTGGTTCGTGGGGGTGGTAGTGATTCGTGGGGAAGTAGCTCTTTGTGGGGAAGGTAGTGCTTTATGTGGGAGGTTGCAGTTTGTGGGGGAGGTACTGGTTCGTGGAGGAGGTAGTGGTTTGTGGGGAGGTAGCAGTTTGTGGGGGAAGTATTGGTTTATGGGAAAGGTAGCGGTTTGTGGGGGAGGTAGTAGTTTGTTTCGGACAAACTGCTACCTCCATCACAAATCACTGACCTGGGTTGTGACGAAAATTGAGCATTGACCTGGGTGTAACGAAAATTGAGCACTGACCTGGG
>JAAGZN010000549.1 GCA_024206165.1 Bacteroidota bacterium | reverse complement strand
AGGGTAACACTATCAGGGTTATCATGAAAAACGGTCAGTTAATGTGAGTTGAGTGTGGAATGGGGTTTAGTTTTGTTCCGTGAGCCCTGAACCCTGAAATATGCCCCCCTGCCCCCTGCCCTCCACATCCTGGACGGGACTCCACTGAACTGATCAATTCGTCCCCAGCAGTGCAACTCGTCCCTTGGTTCCTAGTCAGTAGTAGCCCCCTGGGACCCGCCATGGTCCCCTGGGACCTGCTGCCAGGGCCAGCTGCTCAGCCAGAAGCTGCTGGGCGGCCAGGGGACTAGGATACTTCAAACAATAAAATAAAATACTTGGGCATCAATTCTAAACACGGCATTTTAAAATTAAATTAATAGTAACAAAAATACGAATAGGAAAAAAATCCCGGGTTTAGAATCAATGCCCAAGTATTATTTTTATTCAAAAAACATATTTTTTTTGGTAAAACCAGCCCAAAAACATTATTTTGTTAATCATAAAGCATATTATGGGGTTTATACATCCACCGTGGTACATTAGGAATCATTAAACAAAGTATTTTATTCATTTGAAACGACCTGGTTGAGTGTTACCCTCTTAAACTACAGTGCACTGGCACGGAAGGTGCATAAAATTCGTCACGTCCGACCTACTAGAAGAACTGTGGTCACATGTTGTGCTTAGAATTGATGCCCAAGTATTTTATTTTATTGTTTGAAGTATCCTAGTCTTCTGGCCGCCCAGCAGCTTCTGGCTGAGCAGCTGGCCCTGGCAGCAGGTCCCAGGGGACCATGGCGGGT
>JAAGZN010000548.1 GCA_024206165.1 Bacteroidota bacterium | reverse complement strand
GGAGGACAATGAGTTGACCCGCCGCGCCCCCGCCACCCAGCACACCGCCGAGGAAAAGGATGCCCTCCAGCAGTTGCACGGGGTAAGGAGCGTTGAGTTGCTGGTTTATTTGCCCCCAGGAATTCAACGTGACGGCCTTCACGAGGTATCACGGGGAACAGTTGACCAGGCTCCTCTGGGCGCACACGCTCGCCTCCTATGAGGGCTACAATTGGATGAACCCCCCCGCCGGCTTCGTCTTCTTCAGCATGAGGCGGAGCGTCATCCTCAAGCACGAGCTTGTGTATAGGAAGCAGCGCAAGAACCGGCGGGACCAGGCGAGGAGGTTGGACAATGTCGCCTTCAGGGTTCACTTCACCCGGCTGACACTGACGGCCAAGATGGCCAACGCCGCCGCCCCTGTCTGGGGTGCGCAGTTGCAGGCCTTCCAGGCCAAGAGGAAGCGTGAGGCCAGGTTCCAGCCCGGCTACCTCGGCTCCCAGAAGGAGAGGGAGGCGGAGCTGATGACAAGGTTGAACACGGTCAGGACCATGGAAGACATCCCCAGGACCGCGTATGACAATAGTAACAAGAGGATGACCGCCACCCAGAACTTTATGGCGCACTGCGCCACAGAGAGGCCGACTCCGCCTGTGGGATGCTCGCACAGTGCCGACATCACCCTCCAGCAGCGGCTGCTGGAGTTGGCCGAGGGTCAACTGGCGACCTTCAACGCCGTGAGGGATCGGTACTACCGAGTCCGGGTCCTGCTTAGCCCAGACGGGCACAGATTGCCCCTGACTGCCGAGGAGGCCGCTGAGCTACCAGGCCGGAAGTTCCTCCCCGGCGGGGATTTCTACATGACCTACATGCAGGAGGAGCAGCAGTACGAGGAGGAGCGGCAGAGGTGCATCGACGCCGGGATGGCCAGGGAGGAGGCACTTGAGAACGCCGCGGCTGGCAACGACCTC
>JAAGZN010000547.1 GCA_024206165.1 Bacteroidota bacterium | reverse complement strand
CACCTGCACATGGTATCTTCTACCATTATCAATGCTATTGATTACACAACATATAGTGAGGGTGGCCAAGTGGTCTAATGCGCTGGTTTTAGTCACCAGTCAGTTCGCTGGCGTGGGTTCGAGTCCCAATCCTGTCATTTTGTTGACATTCCTATACAAAGTATTGGTTCCTTTATTTTGAACACCTGCACATGGTATCTTCAACCATCATCCATGCTAATGACCAAAAAGCATAGAGGCAAGATGGCCTGTGGTCTATGGTGCTGGTTAAGGGCACCAGTCTCTTTGGTGGCATGGGTTGGAGTCCAACTTCTCTCATTTTGTCAACATAGCTATACAAAGTTTTGTTTCCTTTATATTGAACCTCTGCAAATGGTATCTCCTACCATCATCCATGTTATTGACGTCAAAACATACAGGCGGGATTGCCGAGTGGTATGAAACGCTGGTTTAAGGCACCAGTCACTTCGGCTGAGAGGTTTGAGTCTCACTCATTTCATTTGGTTGATATTCCTATACAAAGTATGGTTTCCTTT
>JAAGZN010000546.1 GCA_024206165.1 Bacteroidota bacterium | reverse complement strand
TCCCCCTCCCCCTCAGAACAATGTTGTTTTAGAATAACACAACTTACACTGCATCCTGCATTTCACATGTTGGGGCTCAAACCCCCTACTCGGCCAAACCTAATATTGTTTCAACTATCATCACTATGGTATATAATCAATGCAAAAAATAATTATTCAAGCTCTCTCCTCTCAGATGAAT
Organism: Bacteroidota bacterium; assembly: GCA_024206165.1. Lineage (GTDB taxonomy): Bacteria > Bacteroidota > Bacteroidia > Cytophagales > Amoebophilaceae > JAAGZN01. Next base: position 418 of record JAAGZN010000546.1, on the reverse strand, counting down.
GTTGTGTGAAAATGAAGCAGTTCCTCACTGTATTTTGTGCATGTCAAGGTCAAACCTCCTACTTGGTGAAATGCAACATTGTTTGAAGGGGAAGGGGAGAGAGGAAGGAGTCTTACATTTTTAGAGTAGTTATTGAAAGGTGGTGAAACGCCATTTAAGTGTACTGCTGTACTATAATTCCTAATATCGACACACATATAGTGTAGCTCTACCATCCTCGAATAAACTAGGGATCTAGCAAAGTACTTTGAAAAAGCAAAAAGTTTCATTTAGTATAGCCATTACGGTGAAGTATATAAATACAAAGTTTTCTACTTGTTTCCTCTTGCAAAACAACCTACAATTATGAGATAAATATAGTTACTAATTAGTGGCTATCGATATTTCTATTCAAATTAGGCTAAGACAACTCTTTCCT
>JAAGZN010000545.1 GCA_024206165.1 Bacteroidota bacterium | reverse complement strand
GCCGAGTTTTACTCTTAATAGAAAAGAACTGTTTATTCGGCCGGAATCAAACGAGTTCCCAATTGAAAGAAAAAAAATCATTAATTTTCCTGCGTCTTTAATAAATTTCATTTTTGGGAGCATAGCGAACCTAAAGCGAATTGAGCACCTTCAGGAAAAATGGAAGCTTGTTTACAAGCGTTTTTTCCGTAATTTTTATAAGCTTTGTCTTATAAAAATTGAAGGTGCGATCGCAGGTGAGCATTAACTCTGCGAATGGTTTTTTCCCTTTTTTATTATTTTTGCGTAGCAAGGCCTTATTGGGATTTAAAGGGAAAAAAGAGAATGAGCGTGAAGAAGGAACGGAATGATGCGTTAGCGAATGGAGTGACTGATGAACTCCTTATTTCCTAGTCTCTTTGATTGAAAATTGCTGTTTTTAGAATTGGATAAAAGTTTTTTGGTAAATGATTTTATTTTAATTCTGATATAAATTTACAAATTATAAGGTGCTAAATTGAAAATTACTAAACAATTGGATACTTATAATACTTCTAATAAAATATATTCTGATTCTATATTAATTTCCTTTAAATTAAAACCAAGGTCTTTAAAATACTTTTTTAAAATTTCTTTAGATTTTGTATTTCTTCTATCTAGTAATTTTTTCTTCTCATCATTGTTTTTTTCCTCATAAACTTGATTTGCTCCATGAAGAGTATTTAAGACGACCATCGCTTCATCGTCAGGTCTATCAGATTTTTTTAAATTTTTATTAATTAAATCTATAAACTTAGGACTTAGAGTAAAAGGGGCATTTATAGTTAAAAAATCATTATTCATAATTTTATTGAAATCAAACTTATATCCTGAAAATAAAATTTCAAGATTTGTTGCAGTTTTATTTGACCAATTCAAAAATTCTGATATGCCATTTTTCTTTAATAAATAACTTGGTAAAGATATTATTTTTAGTGTTCCTTTGCTTTTCAATAGCTTTTTGTAATTAAGAAAAACTTCATCAATGAATGTAGTTTGAGGTAAATGTTCAAGTATAACTTCTTGATACTTACCATTTTGTGTAAAAATTTCACTATCTAAAATAACCTTTTTAAACTTGTCTTTATCTGCAATATCTAATGAAAATGTAGGTTCTTCTGATGGGACAATATCAATAGTATGAGAAGTATTATTTTGGTGATTATTATGTCTACAATGTGCTCCACAACCTACAACCAAATTATCAATATATTCTTTTTTTTGATAATTCTTTTGAACAAATTTATTATATAAATCTTGGATTTTCAACTGTTCTGAAGGTGATTTTTCATTAAATGATGCTCTTTTAGCTTCTTTGCTTTCTCCTTCTAATAAAGTTGTTAATGGATTAATAGCATCACCTGACCGATTACCACTTGAAGATTTGTTCTTTTTATTTTTATCACAACTGAATAAAAATACCAAAATGAACGACAATATATAATAAATTTTCCTCATAATATTTAATATTTCATTGGATATATAAGATTTAATAAATTTATATCTAATATAAAGTAATAAAACTATAAATGCTACATAATCTTTTATCTCTTATCATAATCCCTCACCTCAGTATTATTGGAACTAATATCTTTAATCTTAGCCTTCCTGGCAATATGCGGAGCAATAATAAGAGCAACAATAGTTGATAATTTAATCAGAATGTTCATAGAAGGCCCACTGGTATCTTTAAAGGGATCGCCTACAGTATCACTCCTTTTGCTCTCAATAACAACCTCAATATAGCAACTTTAGCCCAATGGATGAAATTTTTCTATCGCACTTTTTAGATCTTCTATGTCTAAATTAGCATACTTCTGGATTGTATATGCACTTTTAAAGCCTCCTAGATATTGAGCTTTTCTTATTCCATGTTGTTTATACCAGATCGCATATCGGCTTTGTCTTAATTGATTTAGGCTTTTTAGGTTCATACCATTTTCTTTTAACTGGTTTTTTAATCTTTTAGTGATATACTGAAGCTGATTTACCAAGGTTCTTTCTTTGTCTGTAAAAAGATTATTTTTATATGATTTATATATATTTTCGATATAATAATTGAATGGTAAGATCTGATGAGGTTCTAATTTTATTATCCTGCTTTGTCCTCTTCTTGTTTTTGGATTGGCCATTATTTCTCCCTTTTCAAGATTTATATCTCTAATTTTTAAATTAAGCATACTTTGAATATCCAGTGCTTGATAAATTATTAATCCTAAAATTAATTTATCTGTTTCTCTATAAATACCTATTTCTTTGGATTTATAAATATTATAGATTTTATCTAAATCCTCAATTGAAAATAAATTAGGTTTATTATGTGTTATTCCTATTAATCTAAGTCCTAAAGCTGGATTATCTAAATCTTTGTATTTATAATAATGCTCTAAGTGTTTCAGGACTATATTTATGCTGACTTTTTTATATTTCAGAGTTTGGAGATGACCAATGTAATTTAGTATATCTTGATAGCTAGCATCTTGTATTGTAAGATTTTTTGTTTCTAACCAGTTTGTATAATTTCTTATTGTTCTTTGGATTTCTTTGATAGTTTTTTCTGTAAAACGTTTTTTTTCTAAGTAAATTCTCAATTCATTCATGATTTTTAATTTGAGCATAAATTTGAGTTGTATCTAAGCTTTTATGTCCTAATAGTTGACTTATTTGTTCCAGTTGCATTCCCTGGGACAGTAAATGGGTACCTAAACTATGTCTTAACATATGTAAGGTTATAGACTTTTGTATATCTGATTTTTTCAATAATTTACTAAATATTCTTCGGTTTGTTACTGGAGTTATTGGATTCCCTCTATTATTTAGTAAAAATATACTTGTCTTCTTATTTATTATATATGGTCTACTTTGAGTTTGATATCTATAAAGATCATTTTTTACTTTGCTACTTAAAGGTATAAATCTGTTTTGATAATTTTTGCTTGGTTTTATTTCTAAGATTTCTCTTTTATAATCTAGATCTTCTAATTTCACCCTGGTTCCTTCTCTGTTTCTTAATCCACACCCATAATATAAAGATAGTAAAGCTTTATCTCTTAAACCGATCATTGTTTCTTCTATTACAGCATATAGTTTTTTGATTTCTTTTATGGTTAGTATTTCAGATTTCTTTGGAAGATCTATATCTTGTAATTTTAATGGTTTGGTTATTATCTTTTCATTTTTAGTCTTTTCTAAATATCTATTGTAGTGTCTTATTATATTGTATTTGGTCTGTATGGTTTTACTTGTTATTGGTTTTTTGTGTAAACATTGGAGATATTGATCGATAGTTGATTGATTTACCTTTTCTATATTTTCTTTTATTATCCAGTTGAAAAAATATTTTAGGTTTTTAATGTAGCTTTTTATTGTTTCTGATGAATACCCAAGTCTTGTTAGATAATCCTGCATCTCTTCTATTAGTTTCTCATGAATTTCATACATTTATAAATCTTTTTGATTTATTTAAATATTCTTCATTTGATAATATTTCTTTTATTTTATCCCAAAACTTGTAATGAGGTATATATTTTAAACTCATTTCTAATTCCAATAACAGACCTGTATCTTTAAAACTAAAATATCCGTTTTGGCCTATTATAAGTTTATCTATCAAAGGTATCGAATGCATTTTTCCAACTTGGATCACTTGATTTGTTAGATTTATATCGCTTTTTGATGGAAGTAACTCTCCACTTGGGTGATTATGAATTAGCGATATATAAACCGCCCTCTTTTTCATTGCTATACTATAAATCTCCATTGGATTTCCTAAAGTTTCATTTACTGTTCCTATGCT
>JAAGZN010000544.1 GCA_024206165.1 Bacteroidota bacterium | reverse complement strand
TATATTATAATATATTATAAAAAAAACACAATCGGTATCTATCACTAATAAAATAGGTTGAGATAAAATAAGAAAACCTATTTTGATAATAAAAATTTGATGCTAAAATACAGAAATTTAGGTGTTTTCTATCTGACACTAATTATGAAAATAAATTATCACCTGTTTTAATAGCTTCAAGAAATGGGGATCTTGATTTAGTAAAGTATTTATTAACCAAAGAATTATCTTTAGAAGTTAAATATTATGGAAAAGGAGTTTTAGATTATGCTTGTCAATCAGGTGATATAAGTTTAATATCATTTATTATTCTAAACACGGATATTGAAAAAAATGATAAAGAGCAGAAAAGATTAATAGAATTTGTAATAAAAAAACAAACCCAAGAATTAACACATTATTTTAAAAAGTTAAATATTAAGAGCATTTATGATATTAAGTATGATATTAAGAAAGAATTTATGCGTTATTTCTCTTCTATTATAGACAAAGATCTGAGCTTTTTAAAAAACATAAAATTTAATGAATATAACATATATGACGTTATAGAGAAGAAATACCACCTTTTTGCGCCAGATTATTCTAAAAAAATTAATTATAATTAGTGTTTGTAAGCAAACAAAACTATAGTTAAAAGTTACAATTTAAATTCATGTATATATCACAAAAGAAGTAGTCAGCTTATAAAAACACAAAATATACCAAAAACATACCTATCGAATAATAAGTCAATTCC
>JAAGZN010000543.1 GCA_024206165.1 Bacteroidota bacterium | reverse complement strand
TAAACCGAGCTATGCAATAAAAATGGCAATAATAACAGGAATCGTTAATTTAAAAAATGGATTTTAAAAAAGATACTTCATGAGAGGAAACCTTTTTTATAACTTTTTATAGGTAGGCCAGACTTTTGCAGCGCCTCCCTTGTATCAAAACTCCATCTGAGTTAGTAATTGTTAAAGATAAATTTTTCCTTTCTGCTTTAAATCTAAGATTTATAAAGAAACATGACATTGATAATATTATTGAATTTATCGATAATACAAAAACTACACAAAATCAATTAGAATGTGATTTTTTGTTAGTTGAAGATCATGGGAAAATTTCTGATGTTCGTGAAGAATTAGAATATGCACAAGGATATGCAAAGTTTGAAATAGCAAAAAAAATTTTAGAGCAAATCTTTGAATATTTTGGTAAAAAAGATAGAATGATAGATTTCAATAATTCAGAAAATATATCTTTGGATTGGGACTTTTATATAGTGTTTGTAAGCAAACAAAACTATAGTTAAAAGTTACAATTTAAATTCATGTATATATCACAAAAGAAGTAGTCAGCTTATAAAAACACAAAATATACCAAAAACATACCTATCGAATAATAAGTCAATTCC
>JAAGZN010000542.1 GCA_024206165.1 Bacteroidota bacterium | reverse complement strand
GGAATTGACTTATTATTCGATAGGTATGTTTTTGGTATATTTTGTGTTTTTATAAGCTGACTACTTCTTTTGTGATATATACATGAATTTAAATTGTAACTTTTAACTATAGTTTTGTTTGCTTACAAACACTATATATTATTTTTTAAAATACAAATTTGTATTAATCTATTAAATATTATATTAAATAAACATATATTGCTTTAATTCATATCTCTTAAATTTAAGTTACTTAACTTGAATTTAATATTTATTCTATTATTTAAATAGTCTTACAAAATTATCATATTTTTGAATTGAACTATAATCAAATGAGATTAAGACTAACTTTAAAATTATTTCTAATATTTTGTTATATAAATATTGGATGCAAAAGAAAGAATAATTCTATTCAATATTCAAAACTTAATTTAAAAAAGAAACAAATAAAACATTTAAAAGATCTCAACGATTGTAAGAATAATATTACTACAAAAATAAAAAAATTTAGAAAATCAATTTCTAAAATAAGAGAACCCAATATATTTTATGCTAAAAATTTAAAGGATACCAAGTTAGAGAATAATATTAATATTGAAAATAAAGTTGAAAATATAAAAAAGAAAGATATCAAAATTAACTCAAATACAATTAGTAATAAAGGAGCAATATTTAACAAAAGAAAGAAGAAAAATAAAAAAATTAGAAATAATATAAATTTAGAATTAATCAATCAAAAATTGCTTAAAAATAAATTACAAAATATTTATATATTACTAAATGATTTATATAATAAAATTATTAGCGAAGAATCTTATTTTTTAAAATTAAATAAAGAACTTGAAGATAAAAAGATACTTAAAAATACATTAAAGAATAAAACAAATAAAATAAATTCTTATTCAAAAAAAAATTTAAATTTTGAACTAAAAGAAAAATTAAATCAATATAAAATAAATGATTTACAAGATAAATTAGAAAAGACTAAATTAAATTCTGAACAAAATAAATTATTATTATTTAAACTATTTTGTTTATTGTATGAGAATTATAAAGAATTAAATTCTAAAAATAATGAGATTACAAAATATTTAAAAGAAAATGAAAGGCTTAAAAAAAGACTAAATTCGAAAAAAGCTAAATGCAAAAAGTATAAAACATTAAAAAAAGACTTTACTTCCTTCCAAAATGTAATATTAAATCAATATAAAAATATAGTTAAAATTAAAAATGAAATCTTGATTAAAGATAATTCAAGAATTAATTATAAATGTATAATACAAAAACTACTACAAAACATAAATTATTTAAATGAAGAGCTCAACAAATTACCAATTCTTAAAAAACAAATTGAAATTTTAAATTTAGAAATAGACAATAAAGAAAATGAAATTATAAAAATCAATAAGAATATTAAATTAAAAGAGAATAAAATTAATTTATTAAGTCAGGAAAATATTTTATTAAAAACTAAAATAAATGAACAGCAAAATAGTAAAATCGAAAATTATCAAAATATTATTGAGGAATATAATACTAAATTATCAGAACATAAACTTCATAATAAAAGTCTAAATGACCAAAATAAGTTATCTAATAATAAAATAAATGCTTTAAATAAAGAAATAAAACTTTATATAAATCAAATAAATGATTTGAACGATCAAGTTAAAATTTTAAAAATAAATCAAATAAGTAAAACAAATAAAATCGGGAATTATCAAAATATTATTGAGGAATATAATACTAAATTATCAGAACATAAACTTCATAATAAAAGTCTAAATGACCAAAATAAGTTATCAAATGATAAAATTGATTCTTTAAATAAAGAAATAAAACTTTATATAAGTCAAATAAATGCTTTGAACGATCAAGTTAAAATTTTAAAAATAAATCAAATAAGTAAAACAAATAAAATCGGGAATTATCAAAAAGATATTATCAATCTAGAATCAAAAATAGATAATTTAAAAAATGCAAAAATTAGAAATTATGAAAGCAAAATTAAAAATTTGAAGAATCAAATATTAGATTATGAAAATAAAATAAACACAAAAAACATTAATTCATCAATTAAAGATAAAATCGAAAAATTAGTCAAAGAAAATGAAATTTATAAACAACAAATTGAATATTTTAAATCTGAGAATAACTCTCAATCCGAAAAAATAAATTCTTTAAAATTAAATGAAAAGAGAAATAACAAAAAATTAGAAGATAATAAAAGAGAAATCATTAATTTAAAATTAAAAATAAAAGAAATAGAGAAAGAAAATGAAAGACTACAACAAGAAAATTATAAATTATCACTAAATCAAAACAATAAAATTAATCAAATCAATTTAAATAATAAAATTGAAATAGATAAGTACAAAACAAGAGTAACTAATCTAGAAGATGAACTAAGAATAACAAAAGCTGAATATGAAGAACATGACTACAAATATTTATATTATGAATTACAAAATAAATTTACTGATCTAGCATTGGAATATGAAGATAAGTTTAACCAAATTATTACAAAACAAAATGACTTAATCACAAAGATTCAAGATTTAGAATATAAAGAATTAATTTATATAGATAAAATTCAATCATATGAAATAGAATTAAAAGAGCAGAATAATAAAATAAATGCTAAAGAATGTTTTATTTTAAAATTAGAACAATATTTAGAAGAATTTAATGTAAATAGATTAGAGTTAGATTTACAAAAAAATCAATTATCCGATTTAGTACAAAAATTAGAAACAGAGAAAGAAAGATATAAAGAGTTATCAGATAATTATCAATTTTTATACAAACAATTTAGTATTCTTAAAAACACAAAAGAGGATAAATACGACTATGAGTCTAATCATTTAATTAATATCAAAGAAAATTTAGAAACTCAAAATATCAATAATGACTAATCTTAAAAAATCTATACAATTTATATACAATTCATATAGATTAGTATATAAATTTTCAAATATTTAAATTTGTATAAAATTCACTCAAACCTATTAATTTATGAATTATTTTAAGGTCCTATAGAAAAATGGGTTTGTCGGCGAAGCCGACAGGTCCATATGACCTATTTTTGCAGATTTTAAAATGGAAATTTTTAATTTTCAACAGACCCTTTAAAGTAAATAAAGAATATCAATAATGATTAATAATAGTAAAAATTATTCTAAAATTAATAATGCTATTTATATACATATTCCATTTTGTAAACAAGCCTGTTATTATTGCAATTTCCATTTTAATGTAAATATAAATATGATAGATGATATGGTTAATTGTTTAGTTAGAGAAATTGAAATAAGAAAAGCTTATCTAAATACTGAAATAAATAGTATTTATTTTGGAGGAGGTACTCCTTCAATATTAAGTCAATCCCATATCAATAGCATTTTAAATACAATTTATAAAAATTTTAAAATATCTGAAAATATAGAAATAACCTTTGAATGTAATCCTGATGATTTAAATAACTCTAAGTTTGAAGAAATAAAAGCATTAGGAATTAATAGATTAAGTATTGGAATTCAAACTTTTAATAATAAAGCTTTAAAGTATTTAAATAGAGCACATAATTCTCAAAAAGCTTTAAAAACTTATGAATTAGCTAGAAAACATAATTTTAAAAATATAAATATTGATTTAATATATGGAATTCCTATTAATAGTATTGATGATTGGAAAAAAGATTTAGAAATCATAACACAACTCAAACCTGAACATATTTCTTCATATTGTTTAACAATTGAAAAAAACACTTATTTTGGAACTTTATATTCAAGAGGAAAATTAAAAATAGTTGGAGAAGATATGGAAGCTAAATTATTTGATATTTTAGTTGAAAATTTACAAAAAGCAAATTATGAACATTATGAAGTTTCAAATTTTTGTATTGATAACAAATATTCAAAACATAATACAAATTATTGGAAAAAGGGGAATTATCTAGGCATCGGTCCAAGTGCTCATTCGTATAATGGTATTTCTAGACAATGGAATATCTCTAATAACAAAAAATATATAGATAATATCAAATCTTATATTCCTGTTTATACAAAAGAAATACTAACTGGAAAAGATCATATTAATGAATATATTATGACAAGCCTTAGGACTAAATGGGGATGTGATTTAGAATTTTTAATTAATAGTTATGACTATAATTTATTAGAAAAATCTGAAAACTTAATAAATGAATCGATTGAAAATAATCTTATGAATTTGAACAATAAAACTTTGATATTAACGCATAAAGGTTTTAAGCTAGCTGATAAGATTTGTTCTAATTTATTTATTCTAGATTAATGAGAGAGTCAATTGGGGAAGTACTTATTTCATAGTTTGTGTCAATCATTTCTAAAGTAGATTTTTTCGAGATTGTTAATATTCCTTCATCGTCTTTTGCTTCTTCCTCTTCTTTATTTTCTTGATTAATAGATTTGTATTTATGTTTAACTTTCTTATTAGAAGGTTTTTCATTTACTTCTTCTATGATAAAATGTCGATTTTTATAAAAACTATAATATATTGCAATACAACAAACAAAAATAAGAACTATTGCTATCGCTAATAACGAATACAAGATTGCTAAGATTTTTTCATTTAAGAGGCTGTAAATTAAAGTCTGTCTAGGCATTAGAAATATTAATTTCCAAAGGCATCCTATCCCCAAATTTGATAGCCAATTGTTGAGAAGTCAAGCTCCAATTTGCTACTGGAGAAATCCATTTTTTTGATATGTTTTTT
>JAAGZN010000541.1 GCA_024206165.1 Bacteroidota bacterium | reverse complement strand
TCGGACTTATTGGGCGCTTGTCCAACCGACACGAAAATTAGCAGTAAAAACTGTTGGAATTATTGGACGCTTGTCCGAACAACACTAAAATTAGCAGCAAAAAACTGTTGATATTATTGGATGCTCGTCCGACCAACACAACGTTAGCAGCAAAACTGTTGGATTTATTGGACGCTTGTCCGACCAAAACTACATCAGCAGCAAAACTGTTGGATTTATTGGATGCTCGTCCGACCAACAAGAAAATTAGCAGCAAAAAACTGTTGGAACTATTGGACGCTTGTCCGACGAACACGAAAATAAGCACAAAAAACTGTTGGAATTATTGGACGCTTGTCCGACCAACACAAAATTAGCAGCAAAACTGTTGGAATTGTTGGACGCTTGTCCGACCAACGCGAAGATTAGCAGCACAAAACTGTTGGAATTATTGGAAGCTTCTCCGACCAACACGAAATTAGCAGCAAAACTGTTGGAATTATTGGACGCTTGTCCGACCAACGCGAAATTAGCAGCAAAACTGTTGGAATTATTG
>JAAGZN010000540.1 GCA_024206165.1 Bacteroidota bacterium | reverse complement strand
CGACTTAACTTGAATACGGCAGCCTCTATAACGTCCGTTCACTAACGGTGAAGGAAAGAGGTGCAAATATCGACGAAAATGAACGAGTTAACTTGAATATGGCAGCCTCTATAACGTCTGTTCACTAACGGTGAAGGAAAGAGGTGCAAATATCTACGAAAATGAACGACTTAACTTGAATACGGCAGCCTCTATAACGTCCGTTCACTAACGGTGAAGGAAAGAGGTGCAAATATCCACGAAAATGAACGTTTAGCTTGAATACGGTAACAAAGGCCTCTCCTGGCATAACCGCTTGAGTGCAGTGCATTACAAGCCCCACTGAAGAGAGTAAGTCTCGTTTAGAACCTTTCTTTCTGCTCAGCCGAAAATCCAATTTCCCTTTCACTTTCTGCAACTTTTCTTCGGGCAAACGTAGCTCCAATGTCACCGTATCTAGCTCAAAATCCAAATAGGTTATGGTTGTTGCTGGGCCTTCAGTTTTTTCCTTGGCTATAGGGACCCCTAATTTATTGCACAGTTGCAAACAGCTTTAAAGCCACTTATCACAAATGCTGCGGCCTTTGGGTGCTGCCAGAAAGAAATCATCAAGATAGTGGTTCAAATAAGTGACTTCACTT
>JAAGZN010000539.1 GCA_024206165.1 Bacteroidota bacterium | reverse complement strand
TCCCCCTTAGTTTTTGATTCTGAAATTCCGAGCCGAAGGCCGCGCTTGCGTGGGCCTACTGCAAGCGCACATATTATTTTTGAATGTGTCGGCGAAGGCACTTTGGTGTAGGTTTTTGAAGTTCGTAGTATTTTGGCAAACACACACTCCAACAGAAACGAAAAAAGTTTTTTGTTGTGGGTAAACTTTGAGTGAAAAAAGACTTCTCACTCGGCCAGATGGCATTTTTCGAAAGAATTTGTTTCACTTGTACTACCAAACGACGTTTCAGGCGGGAAAATGCATTTCTCTTGGACAGCTGGTTTTGATGGGTTCAGAAAATGATACCGTTTTTGGTTTACTACAAGCAAAGCGTTTCGAAGGAGGCAAGAAATGCTTTATTCGTTTGACCAGTGACTCTTTTGACAAAATCAGTTTGCATCACACTGTCAACACAATTTTTCTTTTTACCACGCAATGTTGCTTTTGAAAAACGAACCTTAAAATGACAGTGGAAAGAGGACAAAACCATTTTCGGCAAAGCCAATTCGTATCTCAGAAGACTTTTTGGCCCTTCATGGGAAAACTGAGAAATTTCCAAATAAAGAAGCGGCTTTTTTTGTTTGTTGATTGGGAGTTGTAAGTTCTTGGAAAAAGAAATATCTCGTATGTGATTTGCTTTTTCTTTCCTTTCCACAAACGCTTCCAAATGTATTGTTGCAAGACAGTTGAATGAAAACAGAAGCAACAATGAGACAAATTTCGTGGGGGAAAAATAGAGGGAAAAACAAAAGGTTTCAATATGGCTGACTAAGTGAGTGTTGATTCTGATATGACATTGATTGAGCACACAAGATGATTGCGAATGAGACTGAAGTACTACGAACTTCACCAAACACCTGATTAAGGCAACATGACAAAATGTATTTTTTGTGGTGACTTCATCACATGAGATCCCACCCCACCATTATGGGAAAAACCAAAAACATGCGTCTACGGACTCGGGTTTGGGCGCAAGCGCCCAAACCCTCGTCCTTCGCCGAATAAGCTAAAACACATAACTTAAAATAAAAACATGAATTCATTTTGACAAGCCAAAAAGGGTCAAGCAAAGTGAATTCATTTTTT
>JAAGZN010000538.1 GCA_024206165.1 Bacteroidota bacterium | reverse complement strand
TTTAAGCTTTAAGCTTTAGGCTTTAGGCTTTAGGCTTTAGGCTTTATGTTCTCTACTACACCCTTGCACTATGGTGCAATATTGGGGTCTAGGGTAACACTATCAGGGTTATCATGAAAAACGGCCAGTTAATGTGAGCTGAGTGCCGAATGGATTTTATTTTTGTCCCCTGAGCCCTGAAACCTGAGATATGCCCCCCTGCAACCTGCCCCCTCATCCTGGGCAGGACTCCACTGAACTGAGCAATTTGTCCCCAGCAGCGCAACTTGTCCCTTGGTTCCCAGTCAGTAGTGGCCACCTGGGACCCGCCATGGTCCCCTGGGACCTGCCGCCAGGGCCAGCTGCCCGGCCAGAAGCTGCTTGGCGGCCAGGGGACTAGGATACTTCAAACAATAAAATAAAATACTTGGGCATCAATTCTAAACACGGCATTTTTAATTTAAATTAATAGTAACAAAAATATGAATATGAAAAAAATCCCAAGTATTATTTTTATTGAAAAAAACATATTTTTTTGGTAAACCCAGCCCAAAAACATTATTTTGTTAA
>JAAGZN010000044.1 GCA_024206165.1 Bacteroidota bacterium | reverse complement strand
TTATAAAATATTATAGAAAAAATACAATCAGTATCTATCACTAATAAAATATGTTGATATAAAATGAGAAAACCTATTTTGATAATAAAAATTTGATGCTAAAATATTAAAAATTAAGAGTTTTCTATCAGGCACTATATACTAATTTATGAAAAACATAGCACAAAACTGAGATGATTTATAAGTTTTTTTGTTATTCTGTAGCCAGTTTATGATATTTTTAATCTGATAGTTTCTCCCGACATTCCCTATGTAATTATAATTCGTTCTCATATTCTGTTGCTGATATAGATAGATATTGCAATGATCTTCTACCTCCAATGCAAAAAATTAGAGCTAATAATATCAATAAAGCTGCAACTCCAAAAACTATTGGTAAAATATATGCTAAAGAATAATTGTCATTTTTTAAACTGCTCAATTCATCATTCAGTGTAGGACTTACTGTTGGTGATATTGTTGACACTTTGCTTGGAGCAAAACTATTTAAATTTGTTGTTGGATCTTTTGTTGGGTCTGATGTGGGGCTTATTGTGGGGTTTGTTGGATTTGATGTTGGATCTTTTGTTGGATCTGATGTGGGATTTGATGTGGGGTTTTTTGTTGGGACTATTGGATTTGATGTTGGATCTTTTGTTGGATTTGTTGTGGGGTCTTTTGTGGGGTCTGATGTGGGATCTTTTGTGGGGTCTGATGTGGGATTTGTTGTGGGGTATAATGTGGGATTTGATGTTGGATCTTTTGTTGGGTCTGATGTGGGATTTGTTGTGGGACTTTCTGTTGGATTTGGTGTGGGATTTGTTGTGGGGTCTTTTGTGGGGTCTGATGTGGGATCTTTTGTGGGATTTGATGTTGGATCTTTTGTTGGGTCTGATGTGGGATTTGTTGTGGTATTTTCTGTTGGATTTGGTGTGGGATTTGTTGTGGGGTCTTTTGTGGGATCTTTTGTGGGGTCTTTTGTGGGGTCTTTTGTGGGGTCTTTTGTGGGGTATAATGTGGGATTTGATGTTGGATCTTTTGTTGGGTCTGATGTGGGATTTGTTGTGGGACTTTCTGTTGGATTTGGTGGATCAAAGCAAAATTCAGTTGCATATAAAACCTCGATAATTTCTTCTGTATTATTTATAAATTTTCTAGTAATATTTACATCAGATATATTAACTGAAGGGCTTGTTATATTGATTTCATCTGTTATATCAGTGACATTTGGATTTGTAGGATATGAACAATCAAGAACAGAAAAATCATCTGGAATTTTTGATATAAAAGGATAGTATTTAGAAATTTCTATAGAAGAATTAACTGTAAAAAGTTGTCGCAAGTATCCATATAGTCCTATAGAGTTATCATTTGTTTCTATTATATCAAACGCAAGACTATAATTTTCCCCTAGGGCTATTGAATTTATTAAACTTCCATTTCTATAGGATAGAAAAATAATATAAGGATTAATATACATTTGACTTGTTGATGAATTAAAATTATTTGATATGATGATAATTTGATTATTCCTTTCGATAAAGTCCCTAGACTGCAAAAATATATCCGGATTTTGATCTCGAATTCTAACTGCATATACCAATTCCCTATTTTTATTTAATTTTAAGATACTCGTAGAAGATCCTTTGAGCCCCATCCGTCTTAAAATTAATATTTCATTAGAATTAGTAATTTTTATTCTAATAGAATCAATGGAATTTATATAATAATAATGAAAGAAAAGCTGTACTGGATTATTTAGTGCAAGCGATCCATTTTTATCAATTACAAATAACAAAGTTGGGTATAAAATTGGGGGAGACAGGTTAATCCCCAGAGTATAACACAAAATATAAATATTATTCATATCATCTTTTGTTAAATAATGTGGGGAAATTTTAAAAATATTTTCAAAGCTATAAAGATATTTCCATATTTCTAAACCCTCTTCAGAAATATTAATAATAATAGGTTTTTTAACTTCTCTAGGTTTTTTAACTTCTCTTTGACTACATCCAATTAAAAAACTATTATCAATATCTAATATTGAATTACATTTTATGTTATTATACAATATTTGCCAATCAGGTTTTAAGGTATATGAATCTATCAAAATAATTATTGAAGATATAGAGAAAGCATTATAACAAAGCATTAATATTTTGTTGTTTTTGGATAAAATAGTTTGTATTATTATAAAATCGGTAATATTTGTTATTACTTTTTCAAAGATATAATATGAATCAGGAATATACTTTGTAATAGAAAGGTATTTTTTATCTTCACCATCTCTTCCAATCTTTGATCCTGAGTAAAAATTTCCTAGATCATCCTCTATCAAATTAGTTCTGGCGTCTACAATATTAGTCACAGGATTAATTTCATTTACCTGATCATCTAAATAAGTATAATAATTATTAAAATACTCAGAACCTTTTGAAGCTTTTATTATTAAGGATAAAAAATACAATATACTCAGCTTATTGTTTTGAATTGTTACATTTGATAAATGGTTATATAATTTTTTACAAAAGTTATTAACTTCACTAAATCTATTTTTTGCAAAGCCTATTAACGTTTCATATGGGCTACATTTAATAGCATTTTCATAATTTAATTTTTTTTATTTAAAAATATTGATGATTTAGCTTGGATATAATTTCTAGTAATCATATTTGAAATTCTGCCTTTATAGTTTTCTATTTTATTATAAAAACACCGCTCATCGGAATATTTTGAAGATTTATTTATATTTTTTTTATTATTTAAATTATTACAACAAATTGAAATAATAACAATTAAATATATTTTTCTAAAAATCATAATTTTATTATTAATGTAATTTTGAAGATTGAATTAGTCAATTTAAATAGTTCTGGAGTTTACTAAAATTAAATATAAATAACGATATCTAACATTAGCAAAATTGCAAAATATATGATATAAAAAAGATTTTATATCCAATTTAATATAAATTAGCTTAGGGTTATGGATTTACTCTTTTACAGTTATTAACTTGCGTATTGCAAGTCTTATTATATGAGCTGTTTTTAGCTATAGAAACAGCAGTATTTATCATTTTAGAGCCATCTTGCGTAATTCCAGTTATTAATATTAAAAACTGAACACATTCAATAAATCCAATTATATTTGGCAATTATAATATTTTGTTACATTAATTGCGAGGCTCTATAATTTTAAATCGTTTCAAAATAGATATTAAGCTTCAAGTTGGTGTTTTATAGAATTAAGAAATAATATTTTTGTCAAGCAAAATTAATTTTAAAACATAAACATTTTTTATATTTATATCAAAAATGTGCAAGAAAGATCATATTAAACGTTAGGCTATGCCGTTCTGAACATTTTTTTAGACCCATTTCATAAATTAGTTAAAATTATAACTAAAAGATTATAATTTTATTTAAGGCATAAAATATATAATTATAAGTTTTTTATAAAAGAGAAAAATACATAAAATATCAACTTAATTTATTTATATAAGCTATTATAAAAATTAGAATAAAAGAATATGTAGACAAGAAATTTAATAACACATATAATTTTTAGGGTAAATAATATATATTAATAATTATCAGTATTAACTTGCGAGCAAATAGAGAACGTAGCAAAATGGATATCGACCTTCGGGGCGTCCTCCACAATTAGCAAAGAATATTTTTTGGTTAGCAAAATTAATTTTGCAACATTCTCAAATAGTAATTAAATAACTAATATTTATTAAAAATAATGGAGTTAGTTTTTAAGATTTTTGGTTATTTAATTAATAGTGTGTTTTCAATAATGTTAATTTTTTAGATATGTCAGAAAAAAAATATATACAAATGCTATTAATAATATTTTTATGCTTGAATTTAAATTGCAAAAATTCAATTAAAAATTTAATTTTGAATAATAATACTAAACAAAAAAGATCAGTATTAAACTTTGATAAACAGTATAAAAAAAAGCATTTCAAAAAAAAATCAAAAGATGAAGAAATAAGATGCGAAAGATGTAATAATGAAATAGAAAATTATTATGACTATTGTTTAGAATGTGGGTGGGAATATGTTTGGTTAGGAGAAGGAACAAAAAGGATTTTACCTGGTACTTTTGGTCATGAATAGGCTAAATTTAGATTGATCATAAAAATATTTTAAATGCTTGTAATAAGATATTGAAAATTTACGCTAGAATATCAATATTGATCCGTTGCAAAATGGATGTCGTCCGCCAGTTCGGCGTCCTCTATAATCCACAAACGATATTTTTTGTTTAATAAAATTAGTTTTGCAACATTCTAGTATTGAACATAAAAATATTTTATATAAAATGAATATTTCGATTTCATTTAGTGATTTTATTAATTTTAAGTTTATTTATTTAAGTGTGGAAATAGGTTTTTAAAATTATAATAAATTTCGTTTTCAGATAATTTTTTAGCCAATGACATAATTTCTTCATCTGGAGATTGAAAGCGATTATTTATTTTATTAAAAAATCTTTTAGTAGATTGAATCATAACTTCTAATTCCATTTCAGCTGCTCCCCCACTCCAGAAACATATTTTTGATATACTACTCTCATCTTTCCCAGTAGAAGTATAAATGACTGGGTTATTATACCCATTGCCACTATTCAACGCTTTGATATGATTTTCATATTCCATGGAATCATTCAACTTAGTAGGTATAATTATCCTTTTTACTAATTCAAGAGCTGCTGCTCGGACAAGTTCTGGATTTTTAATTTTTTTAAATATATCTGTTGGAATTTTAATAATATATACCTTATGATCTAAATAATTTTGAGGAAGTTTATTTTTAATTGATAAATTTTGTCGCCTATCTATATGACATGAATAAAAAAATTTCTTTATAAGTCCTTTATTTTTTTGCTCTGTAAAATAGCTTTCAATTTCATTAAATGAGATTTTATTTATAATATATTTAAGTTCTGGATAATCATCATATTTCCTGTTATAATCCTTAAGATGAGTTTCAATATATTTTATTTCATTATTGTGTATAAAATATTGTTCTTTTCCTACTACCAATACATCACTAATATCTTCAGTCTCGTCATTATCAGACAGAAAATCGAATTTTATATCATTAAAATCAGAAGGTATTTGATGATCATGATATATTTCAGTTTTTACTAATTTAGGAATTACATTAATAGATATTAAAAATTTAGTTTTTAAGTTTTTGACTTGTTCATAAAACTTTAAATTGAGCATCCAAAAAATATTAAAATCATCAAATATTGTATCTCCAATAATAGGATTTGGATTTATTTCAGGATATTTTAAACTATGTCTTTTTAAAACATATTGTTCAAAGATATTTCTTAATTTCATATCATTTCCTACTAAATTTCTCAATATATTTCTTTTGATTTCAATTAAATTTTTTGGTATATCATTTATATCTAAAGCATTGATATATTCAATTTTTAATTCATAATATAATTTTTCCATTAAATCAAAGATATTTATCCCATTTTTAAAAAAACAATTATCAAGCAAATAATAAGATCTAAATAAAATTGAATGTGTATTATCTTGATTTTTGTTTTTACTATAATTTAAATTGGCTGGCATTGAATATGCATTTGTTTTAAAAAAACGTCTTAATTCAATAAATCTATTTCTGAAAGCATCAAAATCTTTTTGATTAACATTATCAAGATAATATTTGATAAAATTTAATAATTGAGAAATATTAAAAAAAACTTGAATTTCTTTATTATTATTATGTTTTTGAAAAAAAGCTAAAAATGGTTTTTTTAATAAACTACTAAGGTTTTCCAGAAATATATCTAATAAATTTTCACTTATATTATTTGATTGATAATTTATTTTGCTTTTAATATATTCGATGATATTAGAGCCATCATAATCAGATAAATCTTCTATAATATCATTAAATTCTTCATATTCACTTTTATCTATTACCTCATTGATTAATTCAAGTATATTTTTGCAGAGATAATCGATATTTAAATTTCTACTATTTTTATAAATTGTTTTGAAAATTAAATCTGAAATTACTTTTGTAAAAAATTTATTTCTAGATTCTAAATTTTTTATAAAATCAAAAAGATCATCTTCATCTTTTTCTAAATGACTATCATTAAAATTTGATTTTTCTTCCTTTTCTTCTTCATTTAGATTTTGTATATCATTTGATTTTTGTTCATTATTAATATTATTAAATCTATTTCCAAGTTCATTTATTAATTTTTCTAATAACTCATTTATATCTTTTATATTCTTAAATTCATTTTTAAGTTCATCACTATCTCTAATGTTAGAATAAATATCTGAATCTTGTGTATCTTGTAAATCAATTTCTAAATTTTCATAATCTTTTATTTCATTAGATATTATTGCATCACAAATTAATTTAGAGATATAGTTACTAAAATTTCGTTTTTGAATATTTAAATTTTTGTATTTATCATAAGATGATTTAGACAATATTTTAGAAATAATTTGTCCAAAAAATGGGTTCAAAAGATTTTGATTTAAAGTTTCGTCTTTATTTTTTAAATCAGAAAAGCTGATTTCATTATTTTGATTAAAGTTATCATTTGATGATTTCTGATTTTTATTAAAATTAATTATAGGTTTTTGATCAGAATTATTCATGTGATTAATACTTTTAAATTTAGAACAACTTAAAACCAAAGAAAAAATTATTATTTTGCATTTAAAATTCATCATAATAAAAACAATTTATAAATTAAACAGACCCGAAGATATAAAATGAATCATAACTATCAAAAAATTAATATTTAAAAGATCTATTTATCTTTCTCTATTTTGGTTTATATCTACTTCCATTTGAAGAATATCTGATAATCGGTCTTTTCTGTATGAAAATAACCGGTTTTAGATACATCTTGATATACGTCGAGTATAATAATATTATTTTACTAATTATTCAATGATTCTAAATATAAGCCTAACTTCATAATCACATTTCTTGAACTTTCATATTTAGAGCAATAACCGTTAAGTCTAAATTGATGTGGAGTTAAGGCATTTTTAATTAAATTATTATATAATTCAGAATCTGTTCTTTTATATATAGATATTTGAGGAAAGACCCCAATTTGTTTAGCAATAAAATCCATACGATCAACATAATCCCCATTAGGAAAATGAGGCTTAGGACTTAAATGTCTATCTCTATATTGTAGATATAAATCTTTGTAAATGATATCTTCTTTAGGCAAAGAAATTCTTTTAGAAAAAACTCTTGTAGCCCAACGAGCTTGCATTTCTAGAATACCCCAATATGTCCCCCTATATAGTCCAATAAATGCCATTCCTTCTAATTCAGGATGAAAAACTGTTTTATAAAGTATTGCAGGTTTTTTGATATCATCAGGTCTATACTTTATTTTATTTTTAATATCATCACTTAAAAAAGAAAGATCTGTTTTATATCCTGTACAAGCAATTAGAGCATCCATTTTTAAAAATTCTTTTGTTTTATTTTTATTAATTATTAATTCATTATTATAATAATCAGTACATTTTCCTTTTATTAATTCAATTTTGTCACTTTTGATATAATCTAAATAATTATCTGATATTACTACCGATGGAGGGCAATTAGAATTAGGATCCATTTTTAAAAGGTCTGAGATCTCTTCTTGTCTTTGGCATAAACTATATAAAAATCTATTACTTTCAATATTTTCTTCTTCAAAAGTTTTATTTTTATCCTCCTCAGTTTTTCTGTGGAAAAGAAAAAGATCCAGAGGAATAGGTTTTTTAAAACTTGTTGAAGATATATATCTAGGTAATATAAAAAATGGTTTTGTTATAATATTATAAACCTTTTTTGCTTGTTTAGCAATATCAGCAGAAATTTCTATTCCTGAATAAGAACCGCCCATTACTGCTACAATTTTATCTTTATATATATTTGAAGACCGATAATCTTGACTATGAACAAATGATTTATTATTTATTAAATCAATTTCAAAGGGAATATAAGGCACTGAAGATATTCCAGTTGCAATGATGACATAAGGAAAGATAGAATTATAAATTTTACCTTCTTTTATATATGTTATATTCCATAAATCATTTTTATTTTCAATATTAATAACATTACTTCCGTATTGAATATATTTATTAAGTTTAAAATGTTCTATATATTGATTCAAATATCTATTAGCATCACTAGCAAGTGGAAAAATATCACTTTCATCACTCCAAATAAAATCAGAAAAAGAATTTGTATATTTAGAAATATTTGTTCTCATATTATTCCATACTTTAGAACTCCAAACTCCTCCTACATAATCATTTGGTTCAAATATTATAGGCTGTAGACAATTCCTTAAAGCTGATTTTGCTGATACAATTCCTGCTGGTCCTGCTCCTATTATTGCAACTTCTGGTTTGCGGTTATTAGATGTTGAAGTAAAATCTCTAATTTTATTAATTAATATTTTATTATTAAATTTTGATTTGATTGAATTTGAAAGCAAATTCTGGTCTCTTTTTATATGACAGGAAATAGTAAAAAATATTAATAAATGAATTCTTATAATTTTGAATAAAAGCATAATCAAATATATTGTGGTTTAAATTTTAGGATAACAAAAGCTGAATTTACACTTATTAATATTAATTTTAAAAACTATTTTAATTTTAATTCATATTGATATTATTATAAATAATTTATTTAAAGTATAATTTTAATAATTAAATAATCATAATAACTTATCTATCATGTCATTCATAATTATTTAAATTACAATCGCTTTATTTCATTTATAAATTGAATAAAAAATTTGTCAATAGTTTTTTTTATTATTAAAATTAGGTCTATTCTTGAATGGGGTTGTTTGTTTAATTTTAATTAAATTCAATAATTTAGGTCTATTTTATAATTTACATAAATTAGAATGTAATATTTAACATTCAAAATATGCATTTTGGTTTATATATAAGTTTTATTATTGATAGACTATGAATTAAAATCTATCATTGCTATTTTTGCATGCATTATGCATCTAGATTTAGGTGATAGTAGATTTACAGATAAAAAAAGAAAAAATAAATAAAAAGATGGTGTTTTGTTTTTCAAGGATAAGGCTTCTTTAGCTTAGGGGATTTCTTAGGATCTGTAATTTAATAACCTAAATGATTGGCTATGCAGAATTTTCAATGGTATAATTCCATTCAGGATGAAATTTGTCGCCATTAATGTTTATAGCATCCATATCCTTTTTCGTAACTTCTATCCCTTTTTCGTAA
>JAAGZN010000043.1 GCA_024206165.1 Bacteroidota bacterium | reverse complement strand
TTACGAAAAAGGGATAGAAGTTACGAAAAAGGATATGGATGCTATAAACATTAATGGCGACAAATTTCATCCTGAATGGAATTATACCATTGAAAATTCTGCATAGCCAATCATTTAGGTTATTAAATTACAGATCCTAAGTCAACTATTTAGATATATGCTTACATGAATGTAAAAAAATATAATAAATGCAACTTATGGAAATTTTTATTACATAAATTGTAAGTAAATATGAATATTTTCAGAAAATAATTTAAAAATGAATACTATATAGATTGTGGTAATTATAAATATTAAATAGTAAAGTGTAAAATATATAATTTATAATGATTGAAGTTGTATATATATACTAAAAGTATATGAAGATGCGGAAAAAGGTCGTTGATACTCAAGGAGTTATGATCGATTTTTCTTGCATCTTCAAATGGAAGTAGTATATAATTAGAAAATTGATGAAAGGAAATACAAGGGAATATATATTTTAAAAAATATTGATCTTATACTAGACGTATGTCCGTTAGATTAGTATGATATAAAAATAAGGGGAAAATTAACTATCTTCTCCATGCTTACTTGATTGACTTTTTAAAGGGCATTGTTAACTTAGTATAGTTATTTATAAATTCTGTATTTTAAAACTTCAAAATAATTTTTAAAATGAAGAATTATTTTGCGAAAAACCTTAAGACCTATTTTAAATTAACAATGC
>JAAGZN010000537.1 GCA_024206165.1 Bacteroidota bacterium | reverse complement strand
GGTACTGGTTCGTGGAGGAGGTAGTGGTTTGTGGGGAGGTAGCAGTTTGTGGGGGAAGTATCGGTTTATGGGAAAGGTAGCGGTTTGTGGGGGAGGTAGTAGTTTGTTTCGGACAAACTGCTACCTCCATCACAAATCGCTACCTCCCCCACGAACCGCTACTTTCCCCATGAACTGCTACCTCCCCCAAAATCTGCTACCTCCTCCACAAACCGCTACCTCCATTACAAGTCACTACCTCCCCACAAACTGCTACCTCCCCCATGAACCGCTACCTCCCCCACGAACAACAACCTCCCCCACGAACCGCTGCCTCCCCCAAAATCTGCTACCTCCTCCACAAACCGAGTCACTACCTCCCCACAAACTGCTACCTTCCCTACGAAGCGATACCTCCCCACACAGCCGGCCGAACGCGCAGTTGATAAAAATGGGAAATGGTACTTCCTGGATGTGAAAAGTGTGCAAACTGGCACCAATAGGTCGGGGTTACCAGGGGAAAACATTTCCTATTATTCAAAAGCCCTCTCATATTCCTCCAGCGACTCATATTCATCAGTGTCCCTCATAAATGCCT
>JAAGZN010000536.1 GCA_024206165.1 Bacteroidota bacterium | reverse complement strand
TCAGACTCAGACCTCAGACCTCAGACTCAGACACACCTTTTCATAGATACTGGTAGTCGTAATACTGGTAGTCGTAGTTCACGTAGTCGTACCTCACGTAGCACTTCACAGAGTCTGTGACCTTTGAAGTCCTGGGGGATATATCATCAGAATACACCGTCACAAACTGGCTGTGTCACCTGGAGAGATGGTACATGGCGGGTTTGATGCACTTGGTCGCCAGTTACTTCACATAGACGCTGTACTTCAAGAGCTGGATGGTCTACGAGCCAGAGAAAGTTCCTAGGGGATATATCACCGTAAGACATGTCACCTGCAGAGCTAGAACATGACGGGTCGTACTTAGTTTCATGAAATGACAAATGATCTTGTAATGGCTGATCGTAAAAAAGGATTGTCGCGAGGCCGGGAGCTGCGTATGAAGTTAGAAAGGTTGACATTTGCTTGTTTCTTTGTTGTTAGCAGTCCGGCAGCCTCGCGTGGGGCCCGGTTACCGGCAACCACTGTCCTGCCACTAAGGTTTGGTTTGGCTCATGCACCGCTGGGACATTCAAAAATTAGTTTGCGAGCGGGAGCACTTCCCTTGTGCCCACAGACCTGTCATTTTAGGCAGGCCCTCGGAAGGCCATTTGTCGGGTACATATTAACTGCCATCTCAATTGGTTTCCAAAATTTTGCGGTGGGGAACCCTAGTGTACATGATAACCACCTCCTCCAGCCTGGCGACGGCCCCGGCCAGCAGGTCAGGCGCCACTTGGGAGAGGTCAGTGCCACCTATGTTCAGTTTCCTCAGTCGGGGTCCGCCATCAGTGACACTGGCGAGGAGCGCCTCCGGTAGCTCGTGGGTCAGCGGTGGGTCCTCCATCTCTGCCGCCGCCGG
>JAAGZN010000535.1 GCA_024206165.1 Bacteroidota bacterium | reverse complement strand
TTAATCTTCAAATGGAAGAAGTATAGATGTGCTTTTCATATGTTTTCTGGTTTTATATGCTTATTGCTTCTTTTTTGATTTATACACAACTTAAATTGTGATTTTTAGTTGTGGTTTTGTTTTCTTACAAACACTATATAGATTCAAGATATAAGAAAGATTATAAAATAGCTGAAGAAGAATTGGAAATTTTGGGGGAAAGAGCAGAAAATCTTCAACATACTATAAAAGAATTGTGTAATAAATATCTCGAATCAATATGAATATTAAACATGAACATGCTTCTCAGCCCTATAAGAAGATCTAACTAAAGGTCCAGCTTCAACATATCTAATACCTCTTTTCAAACCTTCGCTTTTATAAATTTCAAATTTTTCTGGGGAAACAAAATTTCTTAATTTCCAATGTTTTTGAGAAGGTTGAAGATATTGTCCTATAGTTAAAACATCTAAGTTCAATTTAGCAAGATCATCCATGACTTGAAAAACCTCTTCATCTTTTTCACCCATACCAACCATAATGCCTGTTTTGGTTTTTTTTCCATATTCTTTGATCCTTCTTAATTGTTCCATTGAGCGATCATATTTTTTTTGGGGAACAATTTCTTTATATAAACTAGGAACAGTTTCAATATTATGAGAAACAACTTCTTGACCAGGGCTAATCATATGATACAAAGCTTCCCATTTAGCTTTAACACAAGGAATAAGAGTTTCGATAGTAGTATCAGGACAAAGTTTTTTAATTTCCAAAACAGTATTATGCCAAACTTCAGAACCCCGATCTTTAAGATCGTCTCTATTAACGGAAGTGATAACAGCATGTTTAACTTGCATTTTTAGAACAGCTTCGGCAACTCTTTTAGGTTCTGTTTTGTCATAAATTTTGGGTCTTGCAGTTTTAACAGCACAAAAAGCACAGCTTCTAGTACATTCATTTCCTAAAATCATAAAAGTAGCAGTACCTCTTCCCCAACATTCTCCCATGTTAGGACAATTACCACTTTCACAAATTGTATGAAGTTTATATTTATCAACTAAGACTCTTACTTTTTGGTATTCTTTATTTGTAGGCAGTTTCACTCTCAACCAATCAGGTTTTTTACCTTTTTGATTTAAATTATTGTTAGATTCATTATTCAGCGAAATTTCAGACATACTGAGATATTAAAATTTAGAATTAAGATAATATAATAAAATGATGATTGAAATAAAAAATACTTTTGTTTAAAATTATAAATATTAGGAAAAAAAGATTTATTAATATGTTTGTTAAATCTAATTAATAAACTATTTTTGTATAATAAATATTTTTGTATGGTGGATGTAGCTCAGCTGGTTAGAGCACTGGTTTGTGGTACCAGGGGTCGCGGGTTCGAATCCCGTCTTTCACCCAAATTTATTATTCTAGTTGTGGAATATTTAAATAGCCCCAAAAAGCATATGTCATCCTGAATGAAATGAAGGATTTTTATTTGTATGTATATTTTCGGTCTAAAAATAGATGTTTTGCTTTTCTCAACATGACAAGTTGGATATAATAAAGAATTTGATTTTACATTTAATTAACTTAAAATGTTTAAAAAGGTATTTCATTTTTTTATATTAGAAAACATTTTTTAAATTAGTAGACATTTTATTTTAGAGGGTTGGCAGAGTGGTCGAATGCGGCGGTCTTGAAAACCGTTGTACCTTTACCGGTACCGGGGGTTCGAATCCCTCACCCTCTACATAGCATTTCAAAATTATATTTTAGCCAAAAAATTGACAGTCTCGTTAATTTCCTATGCCTTTAGTTAAGATTGTCCAGATTATGATCTTTGATTTTATTATCTTTTAAATAACTAAATTCCTTCATTGCAGAGACTGAAGATCCTTCAACTATTCTTTTAGCTAAGTCTTGAGCTTGGGCTTGAGCTTTATCCAAGCGTTCAGTTACTTGATCTATTATTGTTTGTTTTTCTTTTAATTGTTCTTCTAATAATTTGATTCTTTGATTTAATAAATTAGAATTTGACTCAGCTTCTTTTGATTTAAATTTTAATTCAAAATCAAATTTACTTTGTAGTTCTTTAGTCAAATCCTTTTCTATTTTAGTAATACGAATTTCTGTATTTTTTTCTGCCTCTTCTTTAAATTTTTTTAATTCTTGATATTCATTTTCAATTTCTTTAATCTTCTTTTCTCTTGTTTGTAACTGATCTTCAACTAGTTTTTTTCTTTCTGCTAGTTGGTATTCTAATTCTGCTTTTTTATGATTATATAAATCATTGTCCTTTTGTGTTTTTAATTTTAGCTCATATTCATACTCTTCATTTTTTCTTTCATACTCTTTTTTTAATCTTTCTTCTTTTTCTTTCTTTAAAATTTGATATTCTTTTTGCTCTTTTTCCCATTCAATTTTTTTTTCTGTAATATATACTTCCACTTCATTTTTTCTTTTTTTTGATTCCTCTTCAAATTTATTTTTATTCTCATGTTCGGCAATAATTAATGCTTCTAAAGTTGATGCTTTTGCATTAATTTCATATAAATCTTTTAGTTTTTTATCTTCAATATTTTTTGCAGATAGTAAGGTTTCTAATTTATTTTTTTCATTTATTAACTTTTCTTCTAACTTCTCTAAGTAATTATTAATTTCTATTTTAAAATCTGCAAACTTTAAAATAACATCTGATTTGCTATTTTTTGAAATTTGAGAAAGAACTTCATCCTCTTTTTTAATCTTGTGCATTTCCGAATTTGTTTTTTTTGTTTCTTCAAGTCTAGTTAAAACTTGTTCATAAGCTTCTAAAATCTCGTTTTTAGTATTTTTTGAAGTAATTTTTTGCATATTCTTAAATTTTTATAATTAAAATCGTCAATAAATATATAAATTAATATTTAGTTTTTGTAATTTGGCTTTGAAGGTATAACAATCCAAGCAATCAGATATAAAATAATTCCACAACCTCCAAGCATTGTAAAAAATAACCAAAGTAACCTTATTATAACAGGATCTATATCAAAATATTCAGCTATCCCTCCACAAATACCTAATAATCTTCTCTCATTTGATCGATAAAGTTTTTTCATTTGAATGAAGTTTGAATTTTATATATTATCAATATAATCCATAATATATTTTTTATCAATTTTATCCAAAATTTCTTCAATAAAAGCTTTTGTAATCATACTTTTTGCTATATCTAATGAAATGCCTCTTGTTCTCAAATAGAATAATTGATCTTCATCTAATTGACCTATAGTTGCTCCATGTGAACACTTAACATCATCAGCATATATTTCTAATTGAGGTTTTGTTTTTGCTTTGGCTTTTTCTGATAATATTAGTACATTATTTAATTGAAAAGCATTTGTTTTTTGTGCTAATTTATCAACAAATATTTTTCCATTGAATATTCCTAAAGATGTATCTGTGACAATTCCTTTATATAATTGATTACTATAAGTATTTGGAGCTAAATGATTGATTTGAATATTATTATCTATATGGTTATCATTTTTGCCATAATATAAACCATTTAAATGAGCTTCACTATTTTTACCTTCTAATGATATTGATATGTTATTTCGGATAAATTTAGAACTGTGAGTGATGTTGTTTAAAATAAAATTACTATTTTCTTCTAAGTAAATTTGAGAATTATTTATAATACAATTTTCATTTGAATTTTGAATAGAATAGTAATCTGCTTTCGAATATTTATCTACAAATATGCTAATATTATCATTAATGATATGATTTTTTTTATTTTGGGGATATATATTGATAATTGATGCTTTAATATCACTTTGGATATTGAATATAATATTCGGCATTAATAAAATATCATTTTCCTCAATATTATAATTAATTTTAATTGGTTTATTAATATCTTTGTTTATATTAACTAAAATTGGAGAAATGAAGAAAGAGTTATTTAATTCTGCCATCGGGTTATCATTCTTAGATTTGAATAATTTATTTAGAATATTAATATTTTTTGCAATATGTGACTCATCATTTAAGTCATAAACAACAATTTTACCATCAATATCTATTTTTTTATTTTGGCTCCATTCTATAAAAGTATTATCTTTTTGAAATTTTAAATTAGAACAAAGATTTATATCTATTCTATATTCAGAATCACTTTGATATATTTTAATATCATGTCTTTTAATATTTAAATCACTAAATTTTTCAAAAATCTTTCTGCAATCAGTATATTTATAATCTTCAATTTTATTGGTAGGAATACCTGTTTTTGAAAAATTGTTCCAAGCTTTCAATTTATGTTTATTAATGGCAGGATTATATATTTTCTTATTTTCAAGAATTTCAAAAAATTTTTTACTTAAAATATCTTCTTCCAAAATATCTAAATTCATAATATAAAATTAATTATTAATTGAGGCATTGGAAAGATAGCCTTCTTTTTCTATTTGCTGAGCCAAAGTCGTGTCCCCTGATTTTATAATTTTGCCATCAACTAAAATATGTACTTTATCCGGATTTATATATTTTAAAATTCTAGCATAATGAGTAATTAAGATAGTAGAATTTTCTTTAGTTTGTAGTCTTTGGATATTTTCACCAATATCTTTTAATGCATCAACATCTAAGCCTGAATCGATCTCATCTAATATAGCTAATTTGGGTTTTAGCATTGCCATTTGCAATATTTCATTCCTTTTTTTTTCACCTCCAGAAAAACCGCAATTAACATGTCTTTTTAATAATTTTTTATCAAGGTTAATTGATTTTCTATTTTCTTCAATTAATGTTAAAAAATCTTTGGGACTAATTTTATTTTTTTCTAATATCTCATTTTTATTATTTAGGGCAGTCTTGATAAAGTAGGAATTATTGATACCGGGTATTTCGATAGGATATTGAAATGCTAGAAATATGCCCTTTTGTGCTCTTTCTTCGGGTTCCATTTCTAACAAGTTTTCATTTTCAAATGATATTTTTCCTCCAGTGCAAATATATTTAGGATGACCTGCTAATAATGAGGCTAATGAACTTTTTCCTGATCCATTAGGGCCCATGATTATATGTATTTCGCCGGGATTGATTTTTAAGTTTATTCCTTTTAAAACTTTATATTCTGAAAGATTACTACTTTTAACAGATTTTTTTTTATCTTTAAATTTGTTTTTCTCTGCTTTGTGTACTTTAATTATTGCTTCTAAATTCTCTATATTTAACATCTTGTTAAAATTATATATCTTATCTTATTAATTATCTATTATTGTTCTTGGTTTTAGATAAATTTCATCTATAAAACAATTATTTTTTATTTTTGGTTTTATGTTTTTTATTATCAAGTTTAGGAACTTGCTTTTGAGTATTGAGTAATGCTTTTTCTTTAGCAACTTTAACATTAGGACTTATAAACTGTTGCGATTTTTTACCAAAATTTCTTTTGAGGTAGAATGTGCTAGCCATACAACAAAAGGCAATAGTAAAAGCCAATCCCCACGTAAATTTTTCTAATAAATTTGTTGTTTTAGTAATACCCATAATTTGAGTAGTACTCGAAGCTAAAGGATCTAAACCTCCTTCTTTTTTTGATTTTTGTAATAAAACAGCCATTATCATAAAAATAGCTGATATTATTGCAATAATTATGAGAGATATATACATTACAATTTTGTTTTTAATTTATTTAGTATCCTTACAAAGTACGCTTTTTTTTGTGGGAATTTCAAGATTAAGCGGTTATAAATTTTAATTGCTAATTCAATTTTGTCTTGTTGAACCATAATCTTAGCTAAACTTTCTGTTATCATATTATCATTAAATACTGAATCATCAGTAATTTTTTCAGGTATTGAAATATCATTTTCTTTCAATATTTTTTTGTCTTTTGCAACTTTTTGGCTTGTTTGTGAATTAATGATCTGTTTTAAATATAGTCTATCTGTAGAATATAATGATGCAAGCTCTAATGCTTTTTGCTTTGATGGAGAATTAATTTTATGAAGCTTTTTTGCTAATATTATATAGATTGATTGAAAATAGGGATATTCATTTATAATTGATTTTAAATTATTTATATTTTCATTATCATCTAAATCGTTGTCTATTATATTTTCCAATATATCACATAATTTTTTTTCAATATCTACCATTTTGAAACAGTTTTATTCCAAATTTCTTCTACTATTTCGTCTGCTATTTCATTTAAGACCTTACTATTAGGCTCAACTTCTCCTTCACTTAATTTTCTTTGTTTAGTTATAGGAATTTTTTCATCTTTGCCTTCATAGTTTTTATAGATTACATACATGCTTACGCTGATTTCAGAAATTTTCCCTATTCTTTTAAGTTGATAATCTACTATTTCTCCTTCAAATTTGATATCTCCCTTATCTTTTGGGCTCAAATTTATAGATTTTAACTTTGTTTTTAATAAATATGTTATTCTATCGTTAATAATAAAAGCTTCGGGTTTAGCAACTCTACAAAATATTGGTTTTATTGTAAAAGATTTAACTTCTTTAGGTAATGAAGATGTTACAAAAGAATAAATTCTACAATTATAAAAAACAATAGTCATCATAAAGATAATAGCATAATTAATATATCTTAAAATATTTGATTGTTTGTTTATTTTATTATAAAGGTATTTCATAATTTTCAATTTATTCTTTTCAATTTAGTTATCAATCAAGTTTATATTGCTTAATTTTTCTATATAATGTCCTTTCAGATATACCTAATTCTTTGGCAGCCAGTTTTCTTTTATGATTATGCTTTAAAAGAGCTTTTTTAACAAGTTCTTTTTCTTTAAGTCCTATTGATAAATTTTCTTCATTTGAATTCTTAGTTATATTAATCTCATCATTTTTTATAAAGTTATTATCTTCTTTAATATTAATAAAGTTGATAGGCTGATTTTTATATTCTAAAATATTTAAATTTAGCTTTTCCAGCTCTTCAGTAGACAAATTACTAATAGACAAATTATTAGTTTGTATCAAATTTAAAATTATTTTTCTTAAACTGATAATTTCTTGTTTCATTTCCAATATTGCCTTATATAATATTTCTTTTTCAAATTTGGGATTAAATCCATTTGAATTTTTATATAATATAGGCATTGATGTAGAATTCTCTTTAAAATGTGTTTCTTTTGGTAAATAATTTAATATAACTTCTTCAGAAATTAATCTATCTTTTTCTAATATAGAAATCTGATTAACCAAATTTTTAAGTTCTCGGATATTACCAGGAAATCTATATTTTAATAAAAGACTTAATGCCTTTTCTTCAAGTTTTATTGGATTAGCATTATATTTTTCTGCAAATTCGGAGGCAAATTTTCTAAATAAAAGATTAATATCATCTTGTCTTTCTCTTAATGGAGGAACATAAATAGGAACAGTATTAAGTCTATAATATAAATCTTCTCTAAACTGCCTTTTGTTAATTGCCGCTTTTAAATCTGCATTTGTTGCTGCAATAACTCTAACATTTGTTTTTATAATTTTTGAAGATCCTACTCTTATAAATTCCCCTTGTTCAAGTACTCTTAATAATCTAGATTGAGTACTTAAAGGCATTTCTCCTATTTCATCTAAAAATATTGTTCCATTATTTACTTCTTCAAAATAGCCTTTTCTTGTATCTTGGGCATCGGTAAAAGCGCCTTTTTCATGTCCAAATAATTCTGAATCTATTGTTCCTTCTGGTATTGCTCCACAATTAATTGCTATAAATTTACCATGTTTATTTTTACTTAATGAATGTATAATCTTTGAAAATGATTCTTTTCCACTCCCACTTTCTCCTGTTATGAGTACATTCATATCTGTGGGGGATATCTGAATTGCTATTTCTATTGCTCTATTTAATAGTTTTGAATTTCCTATTATTTCAAATCTTTGTTTTATTCTTTGTAAATTCTTATTCATATTTATATCCTGCGCTATCGAAAATAAATTGATCTGATCTTAATTTCTTGATTGATAAATACTTTTAATGCATTTTGATATGCTGCGAGCATTTTTACAAATATAACTTTAATTTTATTTAATATTATTATCGATTTGATATTATTGCTTCTTTTTATCTTCTTTATACTCGACGTATATCCGTTAGATTAGTATGATATAAAAATAAGGGGAAAATTAACTATCTTCTCCATGCTTACTTGATTGACTTTTTAAAGTAAAGAGAGTAAGTGCAGATAAAGGAGAACTAAACGTATATCAAAGC